>NZ_JBEYJU010000009.1:25200-165568 GCF_040703965.1 Streptomyces sp. NPDC006655
GTCATGGGGCCGCCGTCGGGCCGGGTTCCCGGGGACGGGGTCATGGGGCCGCCGTCGGGCCGGGTTCCCGGGGACGGGGTCATGGGGCCGCCGTCCGGGACGTGGATCCGGTCAGGACGGCACGGCCGCTGCCGACCTCGATCAGTGCGTCGGCGGTCTCGGCCACCGCGGGCCGGTGGGTGACGACGAGGAGGGTGACGGTACCCGCCAGCCGCCGCAGGGCGCCGAGCACACGTTCCTCGGACTCGCCGTCCAGGCGTGCGGTCGGCTCGTCCAGCAGCAGGAGCGAGGGCTCGCGCAGCAGCGCGCGCGCCAGGGCGAGCCGCTGCCGCTCCCCCGCGGACAGCCGGGCGGCGCGTTCTCCCACCGACGCGTCCAGGCCGTCCGGCAGCCGGCGGACGAAGTCCGCGGCTCCGGCCTGTTCGAGGGCGTACCACATGCGGTCCCGCCCGGCGTCGGGCCGTGCCAGGCGCAGGTTGTCGGCGACCGTGCCGTGGAAGAGGTGAGGGCGTTGCGGCACCATCGCCATCCGCCGCGTCCAGCGGTCCGGGTCGAGGTCGCCGAGGTCCACGGCCCCCGAGCGGATGTGCCCGGCGAGCGGCGGCAGCACTCCCGCCACGGTACGCAGCAGGGTGCTCTTCCCGGCGCCGCTCGGGCCGGTCAGGACATACCTGCGGCGGGGCGGCAGCTCCATGCGGACCCCGGTGAGCACGGGGGTGTCGTATCCCACCGCCAGGTCGTGCAGGACGAGCGTCCCGTCGGCCGGGTCGGGTGCGGGCAGCCGGGGACGGGTGCGCGCGGGTGCCCGCGCGGGTGCCGGGGCGCCGCGCGTCAGCCCGTCGAGCTCGTCGAGGACGGCGTGCGTGTCCTGGGCGGCGTGGAACTGGGTGCCGAGGACGCGCAGCGCCCGGTACGCCTCGGGGGTCAGGAGCAGGACGGCGAGGGCGGACGCGAGGCTCATGGCGCCGTCCAGCAGCCGGAAGCCGACCGGGACCGCGATCAGGGCCACCGACAGCGACGTGAGGGTCTCCAGCACGAACGACGACAGGAAGGCGAGCCGGAGCACCCTCATGGTGATCCGCCCGTGCTCCTCGGCGGCCGTGCGCACCCGTACGGCGGTGCGGTCCTGCCGGCCGAGCAGGCGGAGCGACACGAGCCCGGAGACCGCCTCGGTGAACTGGCCGCCCAGCCGCAGCACGGCCCGCAGCCGGTGCCGGGCGCGGGCCTGGGTGTACAGGCCGACGAGCGCGAGCAGCGCCGGTACGAAGGGCAGGGTCACCAGGACGACCAGCGCCGAGGGCCAGTCGAGGACGAAGAGCGCGGCGAGGATCACCAGGGGGCTCACCACCGCGTCCGGCAGTGCCGCGAGCGGACCGGTGACGTAGCCGTCGACCGAGTCGACGCCCTGGGTGAGCAGGGTGGCCAGGGATCCCGCCGAGGCGTCGCCGCGCACGCCCGCCTCGCGTACGGCCCGGTCGGCGTCGAGCCGCAACCGCCGTTTCCAGCGGGCGGCGGCGGTCTCGGCCGACCACCGGTCCCACCAGGCGAGCCCGCAGCGGCCGACCAGGACCGCCCCCGCGGTCATGAGCAGGGCCCGGCTCGCGGACCCGCCGGTGACCGCGCGGGCGACGACCAGCACCTGGGCGACCGTGAGCGCGGCACCGGCCACGGCGCTCGCGGTGCGCAGCACCAGGAACCGGCGCAGCACCGGCACCCGTCGCACGCGCTGGACGTCGAACGGGCCGCCGCGGCCGCCTCCTCCGCTGCTCATGTCCAGGTTCCTCCGGGTGTCGCGTCTGCGGGTCCGGCTCAGTAGAAGACCGGGGAGCGGTGGGTGATCCGGCCTCGGAAGATCCACCACGCGTAGGCCTGGACGGCGATGACCAGCAGCAGTACCGGACCCGCGGTCCAGGTGATCAGGGCCAGGGAGGTGCTGGAGCCCGCGAGCTCGGCGACCGCCGGGGCACGGTGACCGGACTGTCGCGCGGTGATCAGTGCCGGGTACTTGCCCGCGACGACCGCGACCGGGGCCAGGGCCACCGCCGTCGCGGAAGCGGCGAACGCCTGCCAGGCGGAGCGGGGCGTGCGCCACACCACCACCGCCAGCTTGGCCGTCACACCCAGCAGCGCCACGACCGCGAACACGGGATGCCGGAAGGCCCCGTCGGGGAGGCCGCCGGACATCCCGGTGACCAGGGTGGCGAGCAGCAGCAGACCGGCCGCGGCGGCCAGGGCCGGCACCGCGCGCCGCGCCCGCTCCGCCACCGCGCCGTAGGCGCGCGCGGTGAGGAACGCGGCCCCGTGCACGGCGAACAACGCCACCGCGGTCACGCCGCCGAGCAGGGAGAGCGGCGTCACGGAGCCCGCCGCGCCCGTCACGGAACCGGCGGCGTCCAGGTCGACGCCGCCGGCGAGCGCGGCCAGCAGCGCGCCCCAGCCGAAGGCCGCGGCCGCGGCACCGCCGAGGACCAGCGCGTCCCACAAGGCGCGCGTCCTCGCCCCGGTGCTCCGGCTGCGCAGCTGCACGGAGACGTTCACCACGACCACCCCCACCACCGCGACGACCACCAGCGGGTAGGCGCCGGTCAGCAGGCGGGACTCCAGACCCGGCAGGGTGCCGATCATCGTGCCGACGGCGGCCAGCAGCCACACCTCGTTGCTGAGGAAGAACGGGCCCAGCGCGTTGAGGGCGAGCCTGCGTTCGGCGTCCTCGCGCGCCACGTACGGCAGCACGAGTCCGACGCCGTAGTCGATGCCGGCGAGCACGAGGTAACCGGTGAACAGCACCCCGAAGGCGCAGAGCCACAGCGTGGCGTAACCCATGGGCGGACTCTCCTCTTTCGGTACTCAGACCAGTACGGCGACGTCGCGGTCGTCGTCCTGCGGATCGGACGGCAGGTCGTCCGCCATGCTGCCGGTCCACAGACCGGTGTCCTCGGCCGGTCCGCGCCGGGCGACACGGGCCAGCAGGACCCAGTCGAGGACCAGCAGTACGGCCACCACGGTCACGAACACGGCCAGGGAGACGGTGAGTTCGCCGACGGTGAGCGAAGGCGTCAGTGCCTCCTCGGTGCTGAGCAGTCCGTAGACCGTGTACGGCTGCCGGCCGACCTCGCGGAAGACCCAGCCGGCGATGTTGGCCACGAAGGGCAGGGCCGTCATCGGGACGAGCAGCCAGGTCAGCACACGGGAGGACAGGATCCGGTCCTTGC
The DNA here is from genome assembly GCF_040703965.1 of Streptomyces sp. NPDC006655. Taxonomy (NCBI): domain Bacteria; kingdom Bacillati; phylum Actinomycetota; class Actinomycetes; order Kitasatosporales; family Streptomycetaceae; genus Streptomyces; species Streptomyces sp. NPDC006655. The sequence continues at coordinate 28,413 of NZ_JBEYJU010000009.1, forward strand.
GGACGGCGATCAGGGACCAGACGCCGACGATGAGGGCGATCAGGCCGATCACCATCATGGTCAGCGCCGCGTACCGCACCAGTGTGGCGGGCGGCATGTCGACCTGCCCGAACTGCTTGCGCAACCGGGCCGCGTAGGCGGTGAGTTTCTCCTGGGAGTCGATGAACGCGGCGAACTTGACCGGCTGCTTCTTGGTGACCAGCTGGAGCTGGAGCGCACCGAGGCCGGCCGTGATGACGGCGCCCCAGCAGGCCGCGTGCGCCCCGGTGCGGAACGACCTGCGCAGGAACTCGCGGTCGGCGCGCCCGCGCCGCTGGAGGTGGGCGGTGACGCCGAGCATGAAGAAGCCTCCGGTCAGCACGGCGGCGCCGACTATGTGGCCGATGGCTATCCAGGCGTTGGAGTTGGTGATCAGGGCTCCGGGGCTGGTGAGTTCCAGTACCGAGCCGTGCTTGCGGTAGCCGACGGGGTGGTGCAGGAAGCCGTTGGCGATCAGCGCCCAGACGGCCGACATGTAGGCGGCGGCCACGACCAGCCAGAGCAGGGTGAGATGGGTCTTCTTCGGCAGCCGGTGCCTGCCGAAGATCCACAGGGCGAGGAAGGTCGACTCGGCGAAGAAGGCCACCACCGTCTCCACCGCCAGCGGGGCGCCGAACACACCGGACGCCGCGTCCTCCAGCCCGGACCAGTTCATGCCCAGCTGGAACTCCATCGCGAGACCCGCGCCGATGCCGACCGCGTAGTTGACCACGTACAGCAGTCCCCAGAAGCGGGTCATGCGCTCGAAGACCGGGTCCCCGGTGCGCACCCAGCGGGTGTAGGTGATGGCGACGAGCAGGACCAGGCCGAGTGTCAGAGCGACGAGCAGGTAGTGGAAGACCACCGTGAGCGCGAATTCCAGCCGCGCGAGTCCAAGAGCCCCCATTGCCTTCCTCTCCCGGTGCGAGGCCGCACGCCCGTGACGACGACGGGCGACAGATGCGATCGATCAGTAGCGACGGTACATATAGCGTTCCTACACGTCAATTTCCGTCTTCCCGTCCAGGGCCGGTGCGGCCGTCCCCGGACGGGTCTCGCCGCGGCCGAGCACGTCGCAGGTCCAGCCCGCGCCGCGCCATCGGTCCAGGTCCAGGCCGGGCCTGCCGACCACGAGCCGCGCCGACCGGACCCGCGCGGCCAGCGGGACGGGGTCGACCGTGCCGAACTCCCGCCATTCGGTGAGGTGCAGCAGCGCGTCCGTCCCCTCGGCCGCGGCCGTCGCCGACTCCGCGTACTCCAGGCCGGGGAAGGTCTTGCGCGCGTTGTCCAGGGCCCGCGGGTCGTACACGACGACCTCGGCGCCGCGCTCGCGCAGGGCCGCGGCGACCGCGAGTGCGGGCGAGTCCCGGATGTCGTCCGTGCCCGGTTTGAAGGCCGCGCCCCACACGCCGACCCTGCGGCCGTCCAGCGTCCCGCCGCAGGCCCGCACCGTGAGTTCGACCAGGCGCTCGCGCCGCCGGACGTTGATGCCGTCCACCTCGCGCAGGAAGGCCAGCGCCCGGCCGGCCCCGACCTCCTCGGCACGGGCGGCGAAGCCGCGGATGTCCTTGGGCAGGCATCCCCCGCCGAAACCGAGGCCGGGCTGCAGGAACTGCCCGCCGATGCGGGAGTCGTGGGCCAGCGCGTCCGCGAGTTGCCACACGTCCGCGCCGACGGCCTCGCAGACCTCCGCCATGGCGTTGATGAAGGAGATCTTCGTGGCGAGGAAGGAGTTGGCCGCGGTCTTGATGAGTTCCGCGGTGGCCAGGTCGGTCTCCACGGTCGGCACCCCGGCGAGGACGAGCGCACGGTACACCTCGCGCAGGGCCCCGGCCGAACGGGTGTCGCCCTCGGCCCGTCCGATGACCAGGCGGTCGGGGCGCAACGTGTCCTCGACGGCGTGACCCTCGCGCAGGAACTCCGGGCTCCAGGCGAGCGAGGCGGCCGCGCCCACCGGTGCCAGCCGCCGGAGCATGCCGGTCAGTGCCTCGGCCGTGCCGACCGGCACCGTCGACTTCCCGACCACCACGCAGGGGCGCCGCAGATGGGGGGCGAGTTCGCCCACCGCCGAGGTCAACTGCCGCAGATCGGCACGTCCGTCAAACCGCTGCGGGGTACCGACGGCCAGGAAGTGCAGCTCCCCGAACTCGGCCGCCTCGGCGTAGGAGTCGGTGAACCGCAGCCGGCCGGAGGCGACGCCGCGCGCCAGGATCCGCGCGAGGCCGGGTTCGAAGAAGGGCGGCCGTCCCTCCGCGAGTGCGGCCGTCTTCTCCAGGTCGACGTCCACGCCGAGCACCTCGTGCCCGAGGTCGGCCATGCAGGCCGCGTGGGTGGCACCCAGGTAGCCGCATCCGATGACGGTGATCCTCACGCGTACTCCAATTCTCGGGTGGGGGACGGGGCCGGGCACGGACTCAGCCGGACACCGTCAGAAGGGCCGTCACCAGCAGGGCGAATCCGAGGACGATGTCGAGGGTTCGCCACTGGTGCCAGTGGATCCAGCGTTCGCGGACCGCGATGAGCCGCCGTTCGTCCGCCTCGTCGGGCGGCGGTGCGGTGAGCACACCGCCGGCGGCGGACGGTGCGGCCGGTGCCGTTGCGGCCACCCGTCGCGCGATCGCCTTGTTGATGCGGACGTTGACCAGTTCGGACATCAACGCCAGCGCGATGTTGCAGGCCAGTGCGAGACCGCGCAGCAGGCGCACGGCCGGGTCCTGCGCGGTGAACAGCAGCAGCAGGGTCGCCCCGCCCGTCGTGAGGTTCACGGCGGGCATGTACCGCTCGATGCTGCGGTCCAGCGAGACGTGCAGCGACATCCACTCCGGCACGGAGAGCCGCCGGAACGTCGGGCACACCCCGTACAGGACCATGAGCAGGGCGCCCGCCTGGATTCCGCTGCCCAGCAGGCCCAGGAACGTCAGCAGTGAGCTCCACATCGTCGTCTCCTCTCGGCTTCGCGTCGGTGTCAGGCGGAGAGGTGGATCGACCGCAGGGCGGCGATCTCGGACATGCGCTGCCGTGCCAGCCGGTCGGCGGCGGTCGCGGGCGGGATGCCGTCGGCGACCGCCCGGCCGAGGACCGCACGGGTGGTCTCGAAGATCCGGGACGCCCGCGCCTTCGCCCGGCCGAACGCGAAGCCGTCGATCTCGTCGGCCACCTGGATCAGGCCGCCGGCGTTGGCCACGTAGTCGGGGACGTACAGGATCCGGCGGTCGGACAGGAGCTTCTGCACCCGTTCGGTGGCGAGCTGGTTGTTGGCCCCGCCGCAGACGATCTCGGCGCGCAGCTCCGACACGGTGGACTCGTCGAGGCATCCGCCCAGCGCGCAGGGGGCGTAGAGGTCGATCTCGGCGCGGCGCAGCGCGTGCTCGTCGGCCACCGCGGTCACCTGCGGGTGTCTGGCGAGCACGGCGGAGACGGCGACGGGGTCGGGGTCCGCGACCAGCACCGAGGCGCCGGCCTCGACGAGATGGCCGACCAGGCGCCGGCCCACCTTGCCCACGCCCTCGACGCCGATCCGCCGTCCGGTCAGATCCGCCTCGCCCCAGGTGTGTTCGGCGGCGGCCAGCATCGCCTGAAGCACCCCGTACGCGGTCAGCTCGGAGGAGTCGCCGGCCCCGCCCGCCGCCCTGCTGCGTCCGGTGACGTGCCGCGACTCGCGGGCCACGACGTCCATGTCCTGTTCGGTGGTGCCGATGTCGCACGCGGTCACGTACCGTCCGCCGAGGGCCTGCACGAACCTGCCGTAGGCGCGCAGCAGCGCCTCCGTCTTGACGCGCCTGGGGTCCCCGATGATGACGGCCTTGCCGCCGCCCAGATCCAGTCCGGCGACGGCGCTCTTGTAGGCCATCGCCCGGGACAGCCGCAGTACGTCGGTGAGCGCGGCCGTCTCGTCACGGTAGGGGTAGAACCGGGTGCCGCCCAGAGCCGGGCCGAGCGCCGTCGAGTACACGGCGATGATGGCCCGCAGACCGCTGCTCTCGTCCTGGCAGAACACCACCTGCTCGTGACCGCTGCGCCGGGCGAACACGCCGTCGGCGTCGAGTTCCGGCAGGGGTGCGGTGATGACGTCGGCCATCGGAACACTCCTCCTCATCGTTCCTCGGTGGGCGCGGGTGACGGCTCCCCGGCGGGGCCGGGGGCGGCGAGGACCAGGGCGCTGTTGAAGCCCCCGACGCCGCGGGCCACCACGAGTGCCGTGCGCAGCCGGGCCGGACGCACCGGCTCCACCACGAAGTTCAGGCCGTGTCCGGCCGACGCCGGGTCCAGGTGCACGGTGGGCGGTACGACCCCGTGGGTGAGGGCGAGGCAGGCCCAGGCCACGTCCAGCGGGGGGCCGCCCGAGTAGAGCCGTCCGACCATGGACTTCGGCGCGGTGACGAGGACCTCCCGCGCCCGGTCCCCGAAGACCGTGCGCAGGGCGAGCGCCTCGGCGGCGTCGGCGTCGGCGACGCCCGCGGCGTCCGCGAAGACCACGTCGACGTCCTCGGGAGTCAGCCCCGACCGGCCGATCGCCTCGGACATCGCGCGGGCGAGCTGCCGCCCGTCCGGTGCGGGATCGTAGGGGTGGTACGCGTCGTGCGTGGCCGCGTGCCCCAGCACCTCCGCGTAGACGGAGGCCGACCGGGCGCGGGCCGCCGCCAGTTCCTCGACGACCAGCACGGCGCCGCCCTCGCCGGGGACGTAACCCGCCGCCGCGGCGTCGAACGGCCGGTAGCCCGCGGCCGGTTCGGACGCCCGGCTGAAGCGGCCGAGGTCGTTCTGGCAGACCAGCGCGTACGGCGTGAGCGGGGCCTCGGTGCCGCCGGCCACGACGGCGACTCCGCCGCGCTCGATGTTCCGGCGCGCCTGCGCCAGGACGTCGAGGCCCCCGGCGCTGTCCGCGACGAGGACGCCGCAGCTGCCCTTGAGGCCGTGGCGGATGGAGATCTGCCCGGTGCTGGCCGCGTAGAACCACGCGATGGACTGGTAGGCGCTGACCGCGGACGGGTGCCGGGCCCACAGGGCCTCGATCTCCCGCTGCCCGAACTCGTTGCCGCCGGAGGCGCTCGCCGTCACCACGGACACGTCGAACGGGTCCAGGGCGGCCGGGTCGAGCCCCGAGTCGGCGAGGGCGTGGTCGGCCGCGGCGAGGGCGAACCAGGTCCAGCGGTCGGTCTGCACGAGGAACTTGTTGCTGATGTGCTCGGCCGGGTCGAAGTCCTCGACCTGGCCGGCCAGCCGGATCGGCGAGGTGTCCGGGTAGCGGGTGAACGGCGAGATCCGGCACTGGCCCGCGAGCGTGGTCTTCCAGTGCTCGGCGACGCCGAGGCCCGTCGGCGCCACCACTCCGATGCCTGTGATCACCGCCCGGCGGCGGGCTTCGGTCGTCGCAGGCATGGGCGTCACAGCTCCTTCAGACGGGAGAAGACCATCGCGGACTGGAACCCGCCGAAGCCGCTGCCGACGGACAGGACGTGGTCGACGTGCGCCTCGCGTGCGGTCAGCGGGGTGTAGTCGAGATCGCACTCGGGATCCGGCGTGGTGAGGTTCGCGGTCGGCGGGATGGCGTCCCGGTCGATCACCAGCGCGCACGCGGCCATCTCCATGGCGCCGATGGCCCCGAGGGAGTGCCCGATCATCGACTTGATGGAGCTGATGGGGATGCGGTACGCCGCTCCGTTCAGGCTGCGCTTGAACGCCCCGGTCTCGTGCCGGTCGTTCTGCTTGGTGCCCGAGCCGTGCGCGTTGATGTACCCGATGTCCTCGGGGTTCAGCGCGGCCTGGGCCATCGCCTCGTCGATGGCCCGGCTCATCTCCACTCCGTCGGGGTGCAGGCCGGTCATGTGGTAGGCGTTGGCGTGGCTCGCGTAGCCGGTGACCTCGCAGTAGACGTGGGCCCCGCGCCGCCTGGCGTGCTCCAGCTCCTCCAGGACGAGCACCGCGCAGCCCTCCCCCATGACGAATCCCTGCCGGTCGGCGTCGAAGGGCCGCGACGCGCCCTCGGGGTCGTCGTTGCGGGGGCTGGTGGCCCGGATGGCGTCGAAGCAGGCGTACGAGATGGGCGAGATGGGTGATTCGCTGCCCCCGCAGAGCATCACGTCGACGGTGCCCTCCTCGATCTGCTGGGCGGCGAGGCCGATGGCGTCGATCCCCGAGGTGCAGCCCGTCGACACGACCGCCGACGGTCCGTGGGCGCCGTGCCTGATGGCCACTTCGGTGGCGACCGCGGAGGGCACGAAGACCGAGTACATGAACGGCATCGCGTACCGCCCGTCGACCTCCCACCGGCGGCCGTGGTCGCTGAGGACGACGTACTCGTCCTCCAGCCGCATGGTGGCGCCGACGGCGCTGCCGAGGAGCACTCCGGCGCGCTCGCCGTTCCAGGCACCGGTGTCCAGGCCTGCGTCGGACACCGCCTCGGACCCGGCCACGAGGGCGAACTGCCCGTAGCGGTCGTTGCGCCGGATCTCCTGCGGGGTCAGGCCCGCCACCGCCGGGTCGAAGTCGGCCTCGGCCGCGACCTGGGAGCGGTACTCGGAGGCGTCGAAGAACGTCACCCGGCGGGTCGCCGGCTTCCCGCTGACGATCCTGGCCCAGAAGTCCTCGCGGGTACTGCCGCCGGGCGCCACGGCACCGATGCCGGTGACGACGACCCTGCGCGGGCGGCGGGCGCCGTTGCCGGTCATGTCGCGGCCCCCGCCTGCCACTCGGCCAGCGTCTCGGTGTCGACGTGGCCGAGGTCGGGCCTGGGCGCCAGTGGGCCGAGGAAGAACACCACGCGGACCGCGGCGCCCGACTCGTTGACGATGCGGTGCCGGGCGTTCCTGGGCACGAACACCGCCTGGTCGGCATCGACCGTCCGGCGCTCCTCGCCCAGGTCCACCCTGAGCCGGCCCTCCACCACGTGGATGAACTCCTCCGAGTACGGGTGGTAGTGCTCGGTGATCACCTCGCCGGGCTCCAGCCGCACGGTCCCGGAGAACCCGCAGGTCGTGCCGACGGTGCCGGGCGACAGCTGGGTGCGCAGGTCCGCGCCGCGCCGGCGGTTGGCCGGCACGTCGCCGACGCCGACGACGCGGGAACGGCGCGCCTCCAGCGCGTGTTTGACGGCCTTCATCTGGATCGCGGTGTTGCGGTTCAGACGCTCCTGCATCGCCGTGTCGTCCACGGGTGCCTGCGGCTTCATCGTGAAGTCCTGCTGCCAGCGCATCCGGGTCCGGGCGTCGTCGACCGGTTCGTAGGTCCAGCGCAGGTGCATGTACTCGAAGAAGCCGGTCTCGATCCGCTGGGACCGCACCGTGCGGGTGGCGCGGTCCGTCTCGCGGCGCGACACCCACGACCAGACGTTCCCGTCCTCGTCCGGGTGCATCGTCAGCCGGAAGGTGACCGAGTCGGGGCCGGACTCCAGCACCTCGACGGCGGAGTACTCGGTGAACAGGTCCGGCCAGGACCGGACGTCGTTGGTGGTCTCCCAGACGAAGTCGAGGGGTGCGTCGACGACGATCTCGTTGTCCGTGTGTCCGGGCATGCTCCGCTTCACCGGCCCGTGGTGACGGGAGTGTCGCCGGCGACGGTCAGGCGCACCGCGTTGGGCGTGGCGTCGGCGGTGGTCTGCTCCTCGGCGTCGACGCCGGTGCGCTCCTTCAGCTTGGCGGCGAACTCGGCCCGGGCGAGCGAGTCCAGTTCGAGCTCTTCGAAGGTGCTGTCGAGGTCGGCGACGGTGAGGGAGCGGTCGGCGCCGACGGCGAGCAGCATGCCGATCAGGTCCTGGTCGGAAACGGGGACACCCATGGGTGCTTCTCCTTTGACGGAAACGGGGTGGGGTCGTGGTGCTGCGGGTCCGGCAGTGGGTCCCGCTGTGGGGAACTGCCGTGGAGCGCGGAAGGCGTGCTCAGCGGCCGGGCGGTGCGGCGAAGTCGAAGCCCTGGGCGAGGTGGCGCATGTTCTCCGGGGCGTCGGTGGCGATCCACCGCATCATGTCCTTGAGCATCTGCTTGGTCGGGGTGACGAAGCGTGCGTCGCGCTCGCGGAAGCCGAAGCCGGGCGCGACGAAGTCGGCGGTGGCGATGCGCCCCATGAGGTCGCGGCCGGCCTCCGTCGCGTCGAGCGTGCCCGCGTCGACCTGGTCGCAGAGCCGGACCATGTGGTCGAACAGCTCGCGGTAACCGGGCTGGTCCGGCCACCACAGACCGACGTTCGGCCCGTCCTCCAGCGCGCTGAACACGCTGTCGTCGCCGGTCCGTTCGTAGGCGTCGATGAGCCGTTCCAGGCGCAGGTTGCCCGGGACCCCGCCGTACGCCCACACGCGGAACACGGCGTTCCACAGTTCGTAGTTCTCGAAGGAGACGAAGGAGCTGTTGACCATCGCGTCGTTGAAGTCGAGCAGGCCCTGCTCCAGCCGTTCCACGAACGCGAACCGGTCCGTCGAGAAGTCGTCGTCCTTGAGGGCCGCGAGCAGCCGCCAGGAGAGCGCGTTGATGACCTCCGCCGTGTTGGATATGCCACGGGAGAAGAGCGGGTCGAGGAATCCCGCCGCGTGCGACATCAGGCACCAGCGATGGCCGACCGTCCGCGACGAGGAATACTGCAGCCGGTCGGTCGACACCCATTCCCGCACCGGGCGGGCGTCGGCGAATATCCGTTCCACCGCCGGGAAACGGGCCGCATGCCGGGCGAATTCCTCGCCGGGCGTCAGGTCGGCGGCTTTCGGATAACGGCGCTCGTCGAAAGTGAGTCCGACGCTGACGAGCTGGTTGCGGGAACGCGGTTCGTTGTTGAAGGGAATCACCCAGAACCAGCCGCGCTCGAACATGTGGTGCATGGTCCCCTGGAACCACGGCACCGGGGGCATCTCCTCCAACGGGATGCGCAGGCATTCGTCGGTGGTCTTCACGCCCACCATGTGGGTGAACAGGGAACGGGAGTGGTGCTTGAACCGGGCCGGCTCCTCCCGCAGCCCCAGCTTCTGCGCGAGCGGCGAACGGAACCCGCTGGCGTCCACGAGGTAGCGCGCGGTGTGGCGCCTGCCGTCCTGGCCCACGACGGTCACCTGGTCGTCGCCGAACTCCACGTCGGTCACCCGGTAGCCCTGCCGGGCGGTGCAGCCGTAGCGCACGGCGGCGTAGAACAGGTAGGCGTCGCTGTCCTGCCGGAACAGGTGGCTCGACTGGTTCAGCTTGGCGGGGGCGTTGAACTGGTTCACCTCACGCGGGTCGGGCTCCTGTCCCTCGTGGTGCACCATGAACCCGAAGTGCCGCTTGATGCCGTTGGAGGTGCCCATCTCCTGGAGGCAGCTCTCGTAGGAGGTGAGCATCTCCAGCTCCGGCACGCCGTACCGGCGCGCCAGCAGCTTGAAGAGCACCAGGGTGTGCGGGGTGGTGGACTCGCCCACCGCGAACCGCGGATGAGTGCCGGCGTCGATCAGCAGGACCGACGCTCCGTTGCGGGCCAGAATGGCCCCGAGCGTGGAACCGGCGATTCCCGATCCCAGAATCACCACGTCGAAATCAGAGTCGTTTTTCGTGGGGCCGCTGGACGACATTCAACCCTCCCCTTTCGCTGGGTAAGAAATTACTGCCGAAGCGAGTTCGGACGCTTCCTCCGGGTGTCGGTGTTCCGCCTCCTCCGAGGTGCGGATTTCCTTCTCCTCCGCACGGCCGATTCCAGGATCAGACGGGCGAGTCCTTGGGGATGACCCCTTCGTGCCACGGGACCGGCACGGAGTGCACCGCGGCACCGGTGCGCCGGGACACCTCGACGGCGAGCCGGCGCGCCCTGCGCCGGGCGGGGGAGAACCAGCCCGAGCGACCGCTGTCCGGGATCAGGACGACGCCGGCGCCGACGGAGCCGGCCAGGTACGGGATGTCCCGCGACACGTGGAACACCGGGACCAGGGTCCACGGCACGTCGGTGTCGTACAGGATCTCCGACAGGTCCATGTCGGTCCGCAGTTCGTACTCGAACCACAGCTCGCCGTAGGGCAGCGCCACGGCGCCGGCGCTCATGGGCGGCGGCCACGGCATGATCAGGGCGAACGTGAGCGTCCCGCCCCGGTCGCGGGTGTACGCCGCGGCGCTGCGCACCGTGGTCTCGCACAGCCGCTCCACCGGCAGGACCAGCACCACGTTGCGGCCGTCGCGGCAGGCCGGGAACAGGGCCGTGAGTTCCAGTCGGCTCATCACGTGCCCTCCGCCCGCCTGGCCAGGAACCGGTCCACGAACAGCGTCGAGTGCGTCCCGGCCAGGAACTCCGGCTGGGCGATCAGGTCGCGTACGAGGGGGATGGTGGTGGCCACCTGCCCGCTCTCCACCTGGAACTCCTCCAGCGCGCGGGTGAGCCGGGCGACGGCCCGCTCTCGCGTGGGCGCCCAGGCGATCACCTTGGCCAGCAGCGAGTCGTAGTGGGCGGGGACGGTGTCGCCCTCGGCGAAGCCGGAGTCGGTCCGGATGAACGGCCCGGCCGGCGGCCGGAACACGTCCAGCGTCCCGGGGGTCGGCCGGAACCCCTGTACCGGGTCCTCGGCGTTGATCCGGCACTCGATCGCGACCCCGCGCACCATGGTGTCGTCCTGGGTGAGGGTGAGCGGCTCCCCGGCCGCGACCCGGATCTGCTCGGCGACGATGTCGATGCCCGTCGCCATCTCCGTCACCGGATGCTCGACCTGGATACGGCCGTTGATCTCCATGAAGGTCAGCCGGCCGGCCTCGTCGGCGAGGAACTCCACGGTTCCGGCGCCGCTGTAGCCCACCGCGCGGGCGGCGGCGACGGCGTACCGGCCGATCTCCTCGCGCTGCCCGGCGGAGAGCCTGGGTGAGGGCGTCTCCTCGACCAGTTTCTGCCGGCGCCGCTGCAGGGAGCAGTCGCGCTCGCCCAGGTGCAGGACGGCGCCCCGGCCGTCGCACAGGATCTGCGCCTCGACGTGGGCCGCCGCGGGCAGATACCGCTCCACATAGACGCTCGGGTCGCCGAACAGGGCCTGGGCCGTCGCCCGGGTCTCCCGGAAGACCGCCGGGAGGTCGTCCGGTTCCTGCACGACCGCGATACCCCGGCCGCCACCGCCCGCGGCCGCCTTGATCACCAGCGGGAAGCCGATCGCGTCGGCGATCTCCCGGGCCTCGGCGAGGGTGGCGACGGCGCCTTCGGAGCCCGGCAGCACCGGCAGCCCCGCTCCGGCCATCAGGCCGCGCACCGTCGCCTTGTCGGCGATGCGGTGCATGACCTCGGGGGGCGGGCCGACGAAGGTGATGCCGTTGTCCTGGCACACCTCGGCGAAGTCGGCGTCCTCGGACAGGAAACCGTATCCGGGATGGATCGCGTCGGCCCCGCACTTCAGCGCCGCCTCGATGACGTTCGGCACGTCGAGGTAGCTGCGCTTGGCCGGCGGCGGGCCGATGTGCACGGCCTCGTCCGCGAACCGCACCACCGCGGACCGCGCGTCCGCCGTGGAGTACACGGCGGCACTGGCCACTCCCAGCTCCCGGCAGGCACGGGCGACGCGCAGCGCGATCTCGCCCCGGTTGGCGATCAGGATCTTGCGGAACATGACACCCCCAGCCCCGTCTCAGGTCTCGTCCGGCTCGAGGCGCAGGAGTGCCTGCCCGTACTCCACGGCCATGGCGTCCTCGGCCAGGATCTCGGCCACCACCCCGTCCCACTCGGAGACGACGTGGTTCATCAGCTTCATCGCCTCGACGATCCCGATCGTCTGGCCCGCCACGATCCGGTCGCCCGCCTCGACGAACGGCCGGGCTCCGGGCTCGGGGGCGCGGTAGAACGTGCCGACGAGCGGGGCCGTGACCGTGCGGCCCGGCACGGGCGGCGACCCGGCGGCCGGGGCCGGCCCGGCCGGCTCCCCGGGGGCGGCCGGCGGTGCGGCGGGGTCCGGGGTCCAGACGACCTCCAGCTGGGCCTCCCCCACCCGCCCGGTCACCGCGGTGGGCGTGCCGGGCAGGTCGCGGACCAGCTTGCCGATCTCCTCGCGCAGCAGTTTCAGCCGCTGCTCGTCACGGTCCTCGGCGGGGTCGGGCAGCAGGATCCTGGTCGCCGCCGCGCCGTTCGCCGCCGTCCGGTCAGTCATCGTGACCACCTGTCCGCGCGGACGCGGTGCCGAGCCGCCGGAACCGCTCGTACCGCGAGCGCGCCGGTTCGCCGGGGCGGTCGGCGGGTGGTCCGTCCAGGGCCCGGACGATCGCGTGCCGCAGGGTCGCCGCCATGACGGCGGGCGCCGCCTGCGCCCCGCCGGGGGGCTCGGGCAGTACGGCGTCCACCACACCGAGCCGCAGCAGTTCGGGCGCGGTCAGCCGGAGCGCCTCGGCGACCTGGGCCGCGTGCGCGGGGTCGCCGAAGAGGATGGTCGAGCAGCTCTCCGGGCTGATGACGGAGTAGCAGGCGTTCTCCAGCATGAGCACCCGGTCGGCCACGGCGAGGGCCAGCGCACCGCCACTGCCGCCCTCGCCGAGGATCACCGAGACGACGGGGACGGTCAGTTCGGCCATGCCGAGGATCGACTCGGCGATCGCCCAGGCCTGCCCGCGCTCCTCGGCGCCGAGCCCCGGGAAGGCGCCCTGGGTGTCGACGAGGGTGACGACGGGGATGCCGAGCCGGTCGGCGAGCCGCATCAGCCGCAGGGCCTTGCGATAGCCCTCCGGCTGGGGCATGCCGAAGTTACGGCGGACCAGTTCCTGGGTGTCGTGGCCCTTCTGGTGCCCGATCAGCATGACGGTGCGTCCGCCGAGGGCCGCCAGGCCGCCGACCACGGAGGGATCGTCGGCGTAGAGGCGGTCGCCGTGCAGTTCCACGAAGTCGTCGGCGATCATGCCGACGTGGTCCAGCGTGGTGGGCCGCCGCGGGTCGCGTGCGGTGCGCACGGTGTCCCAGGCGGGCCGGGCGGTGAGGGCCTCGGGGTCCGTCAGCGGCTCCGCGTCCGCCGGGGCCGCCGGGACGTCGTCCGTCGCGGGGTCGCCGGCCAGCAGCGCCAGCAGCCGGCCGAGCAGGCCGCGCAGACCGGCGCGCGGCTCGACGCGGTCGAGCATGCCGTGTTCGAGGAGGTGCTCTGCGCGCTGGAATCCCTCCGGCAGCCGCTTCCCGGTGGCCTTGGCGATCACCTCGGGACCGGCGAAGCCGATGGCGGCGCCCGACTCGGCGACGAGGATGTCGCCCAGGGTGGCGAACGACGCGGTGACCCCGCCGTACGTGGGGTCGGTCAGCAGGCAGATGCTGGGCACGCCGTGGCGGCGCAGCCGGGCGAAGGCCTGGCTGGTCTTGGCCATCTGCATCAGGGAGACGGCCCCCTCCTGCATACGGGCCCCGCCCGAGGCGGTGACCACCAGCAGCGGGATCCTCAGGTCGAGGGCCCGCTCGGCGGCCTCGGTGACGGCCTCCCCGACGGCGGCGCCCATGCTGCCGCCCATGAACGCGAAGTCCATGACGGCGACCAGGACGGGTCGGCCGGCGATCTCACCGGTGCCGCTGAGCACGGCGTCGTCGAGCCCGGTCCGCTCCCGGGCGGCGCGCAGCCGGTCCCCGTAGGGCCGTGAGTCGGTGAAGCCGAGGACGTCCACGCTGCGGTGGCGGGTGCCGGCCGGGGTGAACGAACCGGGGTCCAGCAGCTGGTCGAGGCGGTCCGCGGCGCTCAGCCGGCCGTGGTGTCCGCACTCGCGGCACACCCCCAGGTCCCGGCGCAGCCGCGGCAGGTAGGCGGGTCTGCCGCAGCCCCGGCAGCGGGCCCATTTCGGCTCGTCGACCGGGAGCAGGACCGGCGGTTCGGCGGTGGTGGTCATCGGCGTCCCCCGCTGTCCGGGGTCCACTGGTAGAACTCGGCGGCGAGGGCGTCGCCGGGGCTCTTCCAGGAGTCCGGGTCGTAGGGATCGACCAGCGGGCGCAGCCGACGGCTGAGCTCCTGGAAGTCCTCCCGGCCGGCGGCCTCGCGCAGCGCCGAGCGGTGGTCCCCCTCGAATTCGACGTAGTGGAAGTAGAGATCCCGGTATCCGAACAGGTGCCTGCGCCGCACACCGAGAATGTCCGGCAGCGGGCCGGAATCGGATTCCGCGAACAGCTTGGCGATGTGCTCGGCGTTCTCCGGATGCATCCGGGCGACAATGAGCGCACGGTCTGGCATGCGACCCCCTCGGTCAGATTCTCGGTCTCTGGATGGAGAAAAACTAATTTCCTGTCCCGCTCCTGTCGCCCGCCCTGGTGATGAATCCACGTGTCCGACGGGGGACGGTTCCGCTCCCCCGTCCGGTGGAGAAAGGACGACCGTGCGCAGCAGAGCGGGAATTCCTCCTCATCCCCCGGCGAGTGCTTCGAGGCGCTCGACCACCGCGGAGACGGGAGGGAGCCGGCGGAAGTCGTCGCGCACCAGGGAGGCCGCCTCGGCGTAGCCGGAGTCGTCGATCACGGTGCGTACGGCCTTGCGCACCGCGTCCGGGGTCAGGGCGGCGGGGTCCAGCGACGGCGCCGGCGGGGTGTACACGTTGGCGAGGTTCACGCCGAGCCCCAGATTGGCCAGGTGCATGCTGACCACCGGCTGGTCGGCGCCCATCGGCAGGAAGCACAGCGGCACGCCGGAGGCGAGGGCGACGAGGATGGAGCTGAAGCTGCCGTGGCTGAGGAACGCGGCGCAGTGCGGCAGCAGGGCGCGGTGGTCGACGTAGGGGACCAGCCGGGTGTTGGAGGGCACGGTGCCGTACTCGGCCGGGTCGGTGCCCCGGCCCGTGGAGACGACGAGCCGCACCGGCTCGTCGGCCAGCGCCTCCAGTACGGTCCGGTGCACGGCGCGGGCGGCCGGGGTGCCGACGAAGGTCGTGCCCAGGGACAGGTGGACGAGCGGGGCCCCCTCGGCGGCGGTGAGCCAGCCGGGAGCGGGGGGCGCCGGTTCGTCGAACATGTCGGGCCGGTAGCGGAACTCGTGGGCGAGCCGCTCCCCGTAGGGCAGGTCCAGGGTGCGCGGCTTGCGGTGCAGGTAGAGGTGGCTGAACATGCGGTGCAGCTGCGGGTCCTCGGGGAGCCGGTACTTGGCGGCCAGGGCCGCGATCGCCTCCCCGGCCATGGCCTGCATGACCGGGCGCGGGGTGCCCATCGCGGAGGCGGCGGCGGCCTGCGGCAGGCCGAGCAGTTCGGCCGCGACCCAGCCGCCGAACTCCATGGCGTCCCACACGATCAGGTCGGGCTCGAAGTGGCGGGCGTGGGCCACCAGGTCGTCGACCATGCCCATGCCGGCGACCTCGGCGAACGCCCTGATCGGAGGCCCGGAGCTCTGGTGGAACTGCGGCAGGGACGTGGGGTCGGACTGGGACCAGTCCACCCCTGACGGCAGCAGCTCGACGCCCTCGCGGGTGAAGGCCGCCCCGAACGTCTCGGCGGTCGCCGCGGCGACCGTGTGTCCTGCCGCGCGCGCCGCGCGGACCAGCGGCAGCATCGCGTGGAAATGCGCGGTTCCCGGTACGCACGTGAAGAGGATTCGCATTCGGCCCCCTTTTCCTTCCGGTTTTCCTTCCGGGTTTCCCTTCGGATTCACCGGTGATTCTAGGGAGCCGTTTCCGAGGCCACTTCCCCCGGCCGCATCCGTCCACCACGGCACTGCGGCAGGAACGCCTCCCCCGTACGGAGGAGAATTCTTCAGCTCTGTACGGATGAGGCTCCGCCGGAATTCACCGGCTAGTCTCGCGACATGACTACAGATGTGTTCGCGCTCGATTCCGAAGTGGACGGCGACCATCTCCGTGCCGTCCTCGGGCAGTTCGCCACGGGTGTCGCGGTGATCACCGTGCCGACCGGTCGGGGACCGGTCGGCATGACGGTCAACTCGTTCTGCTCGGTCTCCCTCACCCCGCCGGTCGTGCTGTTCTGCGTCCGGCACCGGTCGCAACTGCACGAACCCTTCTCGGCCGCCACCGCGTTCGCGGTGAACGTGCTGGCGGAGGGCCAGGAAGAGCTGTCCCGGCAGTTCGCCCGGCCGGGGTACGACCGGTTCGGCGCGGTGCGCTGGCGTCCGGGCGTGACCCGCTCGCCGGTGCTGGGCGGAGCGCACGCGGTGCTGGAGTGCCTGACGCACCGGGTGCTGCCGACCGGGGACCACGACATCGTGCTCGGGAGGGTCGTCGCCGCCCATCCCCTGGGCTCCGGCCGGCCGCTGCTGTTCCACGCGGGTGGCTACCGCGAGCTCGCCTGAGCCGCCGGCCGGGGGCCCGAAGGCCCCCGGCCGGTCAGGCCGCGACGTGTGCGGATCCGTCAGGAGCTCGCACCGTCCGTTCGATCAGGCTGAGCGCGGGTGCTGTCATCACGGTCGACACCAGCGTCATCATCACGAGCATCGCGAACACCGTCGAGTCGATCACGCCCAGGTCCAACCCGACGCTGAGCACCACGAGTTCGGTCAGTCCGCGGCAGTTCAGCAGCGCGCCGAGGGACAGCGCGTGCCGCCGGTCGACACCGGCCGCGCGTGCCGCGACGGTGCTGCCCACCCCCTTCCCGAGCACCGCCACGCCGAGGGCCAGCAGGCACCAGCCCCACAGCCGCGGGTCCGAACCGAGCAGCCCGAACCTGGTGCGCAACCCGGTGGAGACGAAGAACAGCGGCAGCAGCAGCGTCGTGGTGAACGTCCGCACGGGTGCCATCGCCCGGTGCACGTTCCGCTCCCCGCGCGGTGTCACCACGCCGAGGAGGAACGCGCCGAAGATCGGATGCACGCCGATCTCCTCCGTGGCCAGGGCCGAGAGCAGCACCGCCGACAGGACGACCGGCAAGAGCACCCCCTGCGGCAGGCCGGAGCGGACCAGGCGGGCCAGCAGCGGCCGGACGCACAGGAACATCACCAGGACGTAGGCCACCAGCAGCGCGAGGGTGACGGCCACACCGCCGAGCGAGGCGCTGGTCGCCAGGGCCACGACCACGGCCAGCAGGCACCAGGCCGCGACGTCGTTCAGGGCCGCGCACGCCAGCGCCATCGCCCCGAGCAGGGTCCGGTCCAGGCCCCGTTCGACCAGCAGACCGGCCAGCACCGGGAACGCGGTCACGCTCATGGAGACGGCGATGAAGAGGGCGAACGTCAGCAGGGACACGCCGGGCGGCGCCAGCGCCCCGTACATCGCGGTGGCGAGCAGGACACCGCCGGCGAAGGGGATCGCCATGCTCGCCTGACTGACCGTCATCAGGGCCTCACCGCGGCCGCGCAGCAGCCCGACGTCCAGTTCGTACCCGACGAGGAACATGAACAGCACCAGCCCCACCTGGGCCAGGACGTTCAGCGCCGGTGCCAGGTACGGCGGGAACAGCCACGCGTACCCGGCGGGCCAGACGAGCCCCAGCAGCGAGGGGCCCAGCAGGACGCCGGCGAAGATCTCGCCGACCACCTGGGGCTGCCCGATCCGGGCGAACAGCGCCGCGCACGCCCGGCACGCCAGCAGGATCACCGGCAGGACCATGAGCAGCTTGGGGATCGGATCGGGTCCGCTCGCGGCGGTCGGCTGCGCGGCGCCGCCGCCCGCCCCCACGGACCGGGCGTGCAGCAGCAACAGCAGGGCCCCCGCCACCGGCAGGAGCACCAGCGCCCCTTGGCGCAGGGCGATGCGGCCGAGGCGGGCGGAGCGCGGGGGCCGTGCGACGGCCCGGGTGTCAGCCACCGTCGGGCACCTCCTTCACCTGGGGAAGGCCGGTCGCCCGCTCCGGACGGAACCCGACCGCGACGATCCGGGCCTTGGCGCGTTGCAGCGGACCGAGCCGGAACAGCGTGCGCAGCAGGGCCGGCGGCCGGCCCTCGGTCCGGCCCTCCAGCAGCGGCGTCACGAAGCGGTCCTGGATGGTCCGCTGCAACCGCTGGGTCAGCGCGGTCGGCAGCGACCGGCGCTTCTGCACGCGCGCGAGCAGGCGCTCGTCGACCCGGCCGGTGATCAGGGCCGGGGCCAGGATGCGCGCCGCGGCGACCGCGTCCTGGACGGCGAGGTTGATGCCGACACCACCGACCACGGACATCGCGTGCGCCGCGTCCCCGATGGCGAGGAACCCGTCGCGGTACCACCGCTCCGCCCGGTCCAGCCGTACGTCCAGCTCGTGCACGTCGTCCCAGGAGGTGATCTCCGCGGTACGGCCGCCGAGCCACGGGATCAGCGTCTCGATCCGCCGGCGGAACTGGTCGAGGCCGGCGGCGTCGGACCAGGCGTCCGCGGTCCCCTTGGGAATGACGTAGGCGGCCTGCCAGTAGTCACCGCGGTGGATCATCGCCACCATGCTGCCCCGGCTCAGCCGTGCGAAGGTGCGGGCGGGATCGGTGTCCTTCCTGGTCAGCCGGAACCACAGCAGATCCATCGGCGTCCCGAACTCCCGTACCGGCAGGCCCGCGTCCGCGCGCAGCACGGAGCGCCGCCCGTCGGCGGCCACCGTCAGCGGGGCGCGCAGCTCGCGTTCCGTGCCGTCCTGCTCGTAGCGCACCCCGGCGATCCGGCCGTCCGCTTCGATCAGGCCGGTCGCCCGCGCGTTCATCTCGATGCGGAACCAGGGGTACCGGCGGGCCTGCGAGGTGACGAAGTCGAGGAGGTCCCACTGGGGCATGTAGGCGATGAAGGGGTACTTGATGCGCAGGTCGGAGAAGTCGGCGAGGGGCATCTCGCCGTCGTCGGTCACCGCCAGCACCGACGACTCGCGCTGGTGCGGGATGGCCAGGAACTCGGCGCCCACGCCCAGGTCGTCCATGATCTGGAGGGTCGACGCGTGCACGGTGTCGCCGCGGAAGTCGCGCCGGAAGTCGGCGTACTTCTCCAGTACGACCACCTCGACGCCGGCCCGGGCCAGCAGCCAGCCGAGCACGGCCCCGGCCGGTCCGCCCCCGGCGATCACACATCCCGTCTCTTCCGCCTTCCCGGGGTTCATGTCGTCCCCACCTCGACCTCCCTGTGTCCGTCCTTGTGTTCCTCGGCCCCGGGGGACCGCAACGCGGGCCTGTGCAGCAGGAGTACGAGGGCCGCGCCGAGCAGGGCGGCGAGGTTGATGCCGACGAGCGCGGCGCGCGCCCCCCACGCCTGCGCGAGCCAGCCGACCAGGGGGGCGCCGATGGTGGTGGTGCCCATGGTGAGCATCATGAACAGCGCCATGACGCGCCCGCGCATCTCCGGGGCCGACCGCAGTTGCAGGCTGGAGTTGGCGGCGGTGATGAAGGTCAGCTGCGCGACGCCCACCGGTACCAGCGCCACGGCGAACCACGCGTAGCCCGGCATGAGACCGGACACCAGGTTCGCCGCGGCGAACGCGGGCGCGCTGGCCGCGACGAACCGCAGCGGCACCGCCTTGCGGCGCGCCGCCAGCGCCGCTCCGGCCAGCGAGCCGACGGCGACCACCGAGCCCAGCAGGCCGTACTCCCGGGCCCCGCGGCCGAACTCCTTGGTCGCCATGAGGGCGTTGGTGATCTGGGTGTTCGCCGACAGGGTCCCGACGAACGCGGTGACGCCCAGGACCAGCCGGATCCCCGGATCGCGCGCCGCGTAGCGCAGCCCGTCGACGATCATCGACAGCCCGCCCCGTTCGGCCGGGACCTCGTGGAGTCCGGCCGGGTCCATCCGCAGCAGCGCGGTGACGGGCGAGAGCACCGTGGCGGCGGCGATCAGGAACACCGGCCCGGTCCCCGTGGCGGCGATCAGGGCGCCGGCCAGCCCGGGGCCGACCAGCCTGGCGGCATGGAAGGAGCCGCCGGACAGGCCGACCACGCTGGGCACCTCCTCGCGGGTCACCAGCTCCAGCACGAAGGCCTGCACGGTGGGTTGGAACACCGCGTTGACGAGCCCCAGGAGCAGGGCGATCAGGTAGACGTGCCAGGTGCGCACCGCCCCGCCGAGGACCAGTGCGGCCAGCGCGACCCCGCACACCCCCGCCACCAGCTGCGTCCACAGCAGCAGGCGGCGCCGGGGGAACCGGTCGGCGAGCATGCCGCCCACCGGCCCCACCAGCAGGATGGGCAGGAACTGCAGGCCGGTGACCGTGCCCAGAGCGGTCCCGGACTTGCCGGTGAGTTCGAGGACCAGCCAGTCCTGGGCCGTCCGCTGCATCCAGGTACCGATGTTCGCGACGGACAGCCCGATGAGCCACATGCGGTAGTTGCGGTTGCGCAGCGCGGGCAGCATAGGGCGTCACCCGCCGACCGGCTGGAGCGCGCGCGGCCCGGCGGCGGCCGAGCGCATCCACTCGGCCTGGCGCCGCAGCCCGGTGCGCAGGTCGACGGTGGGCCCGTAGGCGAGCAGCTCCGCCGCGGCGGTCAGGTCGGCATGGGTGCTGCGCGCGTCTCCGTCGGCGGCCGGCCCGTGCTCGTACACCACGGGCCGGCCCACCACCTCGCCGACCAGCCGGATGAGCTCCAGCACGGTGACGGGCTCGCCGCTGCCGGCGTTGACGGCGACGGCCCGCGCGTCCGCGTCGGCGGCCAGCAGGTTCGCCCGCACCGCGTCGGACACGAAGGTGAAGTCGCGGCGTTGCAGCCCGTCCCCGTACACGGTGAACGGCCGGCCCGTGAACGCGGACTCGATCATCCGGGTGATGGCCATGTCCGCGCGCTGCCTGGGCCCGTACACCGTGAAGTAGCGCAGGGCCACCATGCTGGTGACCGCGCCCGGCCGGCGGGCGTGGGCCAGGGCGAGCTGTTCGGTCATCAGCTTGGTCGCGCCGTACGGCGACAGCGGGGCCGGCAGCCTCGACTCGGCCGTCGCGCCGTCCTCCGCGCCGCCGTAGACGCTGGAGGACGACGAGACCACCGCGCGCCGGACACCCGCGCGACCCGCCGCGTCGAGCAGGCGGTGGGTGCCCAGCACGTTGCTGTCGGCGTACTCGGCGAACTCCTCGCCCCACGAGGCCCGCACCCCGGGCCGTGCGGCCAGGTGGAACACCGTGTCCGCGCCGTACAGCAGGGGCTCCAGCTCGGCGGTGGCCAGATCGGCGCGGACCAGCACGAACCGCGGGTCGGGGCGCAGGGCGCGCAGGTTGCGGGCGGTCACCTCGGCCGGGTGGCCGCGCAGGTGGTCGACACCGGTCACCAGCCAGCCGGCCGCCAGCAGCGCCTCGCACAGGTGGGAGCCGATGAACCCGGCGGCGCCGGTGACGACGGCCCTGCGCCCGGCGGGGGCCGTCGTCGTACCGCTGTCGGCGGATGTCACGGCCTGGCCCCGGTACCGGCGCGGTCGACGGCGATCTCGTGGATCACGCGCTCGACGGGACCCGCCCAGAACGGGCGCAGCGGGACGGTGTTCTCCCGGTGGATCGGCGCGTCCTCCCAGGCGAGGAACTTCTCGGTGCTCTCCCAGTGCCCGAGCAGGGTGTAGCGCTCGGGGTCCTCGCTGTGCCGCAGCAGCTGCTCGCCGAGGTGGCCGGGGGTGCCGCCGACCTTGGCGCGCACCTCCTCGAAGGCCTGCTCGAACTCCTTGGACGTACCGGGCTTGATACGCGCCGACACCATGACGTAGACGCTCATGAGGCCTCCTTGTGTTCGACGATGTCGAGGACGTCCATGCGCACCGTGGTGCGCATGGCGCGCAGTCCCGCGGTCGCGCTGTCCTGTCGTTCGCTGGTCTCGAAACGGTGGTAGGTGGCGCGGTCGGACCAGTCGGAGGTGATCACATAGGTGATCTCCTCGGGACCCGGCCGACGGCACAGCGTCTGGCGCAGGCAGCCGTCCTGGTGCTGGATCCAGGCGGCCACGGCCGCCCACTCCCGCTCGAAGGCTTCGGCGGCCTGCGGCGACACCGTCATCGTCAGCACCGCGCGCACCGTACGCGCGTCGCCCATCAGATGCCTCCGTCGACGACGATCGTCTGGCCGGAGACGAACCGGGCGCCTTCCCCGGCGAGGAACACCACCACGTCGGCGACGTCCTCCGGGGTGCCCAGCCGGCCCAGGGCGGCCAGCGCCTCGTACCGCTTGCGCACCTCTCCGGTCAGCCCCGCCGCCTGGTCGGTCTCGATGATCCCCGGGGCCACCACGTTGGCCCGGATGCCGCGCGGTCCGGCCTCCTTGCACAGGGAGCGGGTGAAGCCGTAGATCGCCGCCTTGGACGCGGTGTAGTGGGTGCGCGCGACCATGCCGATCATGGCGACGGCGGAGGCGATGTTGATGACGGAACCGCCCTCCCCCATCGTGGGCAGCGCCGCCCTGGTCACCTCGAAGGTGCCGCGCAGGTTGGTGTCGAGGACGCGGCTCCACTCGTCCCCGTCGAGTTCGTCGAGGGTGCGGTGGCTGACGACGCCCGCGTTGTTGACGAGGACGTCGAGACCGCCGAGCGCCTCGGTGGCGGCCGTGACGAGCGAGCGGCACTGGGCGGGGTCGGCCACGTCGGCGGCGTGCACGACATGGTCGCCGCCGTACTGCCCGAGGTCGGTGCGCAGGGCGGCGGCCGCCTCGCCATCGCTGCGGCCGCAGGTGTGCACGGTGGCGCCCCGTGCGGCGAAGGCCAGCACGATGGAGCGGCCTATGCCGCGCGTGCCGCCCGTGACGAGCACGCGTTTTCCTTTCAGATCACTGTCCATTCCGCGACTCCTGTTCTCCGGTCAGGAAACCGGCGTGGGCGAGGACTGCAGGCCGTACAGCTCAAGGGCGTTGCGGTGCGCGACGCGCTCCAGGTCGGCGGCGGCCAGACCGGCCTCGGTCACCAGGCGCAGCGTGGGTTCGAGCGCCTCCATCAGGGGCGGTGCGTCGGTACCGAACAGGACCCGGTCCGGGCCGAGCACCGCCAGGTTGGCCGCGAGGTTGTGCGGGCTGGGGCAGGAGGTGTCCACGTGGACGCGGCGCAGTCCCTCGCTGGGGAGGAACTCGGGTTCGCCGCCGCCCCGCGGTACGGCGGCGAGGTCGAGTTTCTCGGCGAGCTGGGCGACGGCGCCGCCGCCCGCGGCCGCCACCAGCACCAGGCCGGGGTACTTCTGCGGCACGCCGGCGCGCAGCAGGGCGGCCAGTCCGGCGGTGACGTCGTTGAACCGCCCGACGTGTTCCACCATGCCGAAGTCGCCGAGGCTGGCGGCGCCCACGGGCCGGGCCGGCGGGTGCAGCAGCACGGGCACGGCCAGTTCGCCCGCCATCGCGAAGAACTGCTCGGCGCGCGGTGAGCTGAGATATTCGTCGTTGACACTGGAGTTGACGACGAAGCCCACGAACCGCCAGTCCGCGATCAGCTCCTGCGCCTGGGACAGCATGCGCTCGTCGCCGGTCGGGTCCAGGTAGGCGTAGGTACGCAGGGACTGCGGATACCGGTCGACCAGTTCGGCCATGAGTTCGTTGTGGGCCCGTACCTGGTCCGCGGTCTGCCGGTAGTTGTCGACGTCCGGCAGGGGCAGCATCACGCCCGCCCCCACCGGGCTGCCGATCACGGTGAGTTCGATGCCCAGCGCCCGTTTGCGGGCGATGACGGCCTCCGGGTCACGCAGGGACGGCGGGCCGCCGCCCTTCTCACCGGGCGGGCTGAGATGGCCGTGGATGTCGATGAACATCGGCGCTCACAGCCGGTCGAGCCGCGGCGCCCCGGGCGGGGCCGACATCAGGGTGGTGGTGAACTCCAGCTTGCCGAGCACCGGCACCGTCGCGCCGTACATGCCGTCGGCGCCCGGTCCGACCAGGAAGTCGATGACGTCGGCGACGGCGGACGGCTTGGTCGCCTGCTCGAAGTTCATGTGCGGCCGCTGTGCGCGCGCCCGCTCGGTGTCGGCCATCGTCATCACGACCGTGTGCGCGTGCACGCCCCGGCCCTTGACCTCGTGGGACAGGGACTTCACCCAGGCCTGGAGCGCGGCCTTGCCGGCGGCGTACGCGCCGAACCCGGGGAACGGCTCGCTCGCGAGCACCGAGCTGAGGAAGATCAGGTGGCCGCCCCCCTCCAGCTGGGGCAGCACCGCCTGCGTGGCCGCCACCGCGGACAGCACGTTGGCCCGGTACATGCGCTGGTAGGTGTCGAGGTCGGTGAGCATGACGGGGCCGATGTGGAACCCGCCGACCAGGTGGATCAGTCCGTCGACGCGGCCGAACCGGTCGATCGTCTCGGAGACGGCCTGCCGGGCCCGCAGCGGCTCCGTCGTGTCGGCCACGACGGTGGCGATCCGGTCGCCGGCGTCGACGGACTCGGCTATCTCCTTCAGACGGGCCTCGTTGCGGGCGGCCAGCATCAGCCGGTGACCGGAGGCGGCCAGCCGCGCCGTCACCGCCTCGCCCATGTCGCCGGTGGGGCCGGTGACCAGGAACACGCGTGCGTCGCTCATGCCGGCTTCACCGCGCCGTAGCCCTCGGGGACCCGGGTGGTGACCGTGCGCATCATGGCGCGGGCGAAGAACTCCTTGGCGCCCTGCGGGTTGGACATGTCCCGCCGGTCCTCCTCGACCAGGTACTTGTCCAGCTCCTGTTCCACGTACTGGATGCTGGGGTCCTGCGAGAGGTGGGCCATCACCTTGCGGAAGTCACCCTCGAACTCGATCATCCGCACGATCTGCTGGTCCTTCATGAACACCGAGGTGCTCAGCAGCCGGGTCTCGGCGTCGATCTCCGGGTTCGGCGGGTCGTAACTGGCCAGCAGGTTGGCGACGTCCTCCTCCGTACCGGGACGAACCCGGAACGTGACGGCATAGCGCTGCATGTCTCCTCCTGAGACGAGTGGTGACGAGACGGGTGGTGACGAGACGGGTGGTGACGAGACGGGTGGTGACGAGACGGGTGGTGCGGAAGCGGGGTGCGGCGAGTCGCCGGGATCCCGGACCCCAAGTGCACTGGAAAGTAAGGGAGTTGACCCGGCACGTGCACTGCGGAACACGAAGAACACTAGGCGGGCGCGTCCCGGCTGTCGCCCGTCGGCGGGACGGGTCCCGGCCTCCTACCGGAGTGGGAGACGTCCCCTCGAACGGACACCGCACGCCAGTCGAGGGGATACCCCTCCAGCCAGCAGGCCGCCGCCGCGCCCAGCAGCGCACGCCGGTCCGCGCCGGGGCCGCCCCGGCGCTGCGGCAGCATGGCGACGACGGCGCTGCGGCCCGCCACGACCGCGGGGTGACGCCGCGCCAGGTTCGTCAGCATGCGCCCCGGGCCCGCCTCGATCAGCAGGACGTCCCGCTCGCTCAGGAGCGCGTCGAGCGCGGGCCCGAAGAGGACGGGGCGGCACACCTGCGCCGCCCAGAAGGCGGGGTCGGTGGCCTCTTCCGGTCGCAGCCGGCGCGCGGTGATCGTGGAGTAGACGTCGGTCCCGGGCGGCTGGAGCACGGTCCTCGCCAGCGCCGCCTCGGACGTCGCGGCGAGCGGCGCGAGCAGCCGGGAGTGGAACGGCAACGGGATCCGCGCCCGGATGGCGGTGTACCCGGCCGCCTTCAGCCGTGACGCCACGCCGGCCAGTCCCTCCTCGGTGCCGGCGAGCATGGTCTGGTGCGGCCCGTTGACGACACCCACGCTCACGTCGCCGTCGAGGAACTCCGTCAGCCGTTCGACGGGAGCCGCCACGGCCAGCAGCCCGCCCGGTACCGCCTCGCGGTAGGCGTCGGAGCGGGCCGCCAGCAGTGCCGCCGCGTCCACCGGGTCGATGACCCCGGCGACCGCCGCCGCGGCCAGCTCGCCCACGCTGTGCCCGACCAGCGCGGCCGGCCGTACGCCCCAGCTCTCGACGGTACGGGCGAGCGCGTGCCCCAGGGCGAACAGCAGGGGTTGACCGCGTTCGGCGGCGTCGACGGGGACGACGGGGTCCTCCGCCAGCCAGTCGGCCCGCAGCATGTCGCCGTGCGCACCGAAGGCGGCGAACACCTGGTCCATCCGGCGGGTGAACTCCGGTTCCTGGCAATACAGTTGGGCACCCATGCGGGTGTGCTGGGCGCCGTGGCCGTCCAGCATCAGGGCGACCGGCCGAGGCGGCCCGTGCCGGGCCGTCGTCCGCACGGTCGCGTCGCGGACCGCCGCCGGGGCGTCGTCCGCGGGTTGCGTGCCGGTGACGACCGCCGCCCCGCGCACGGGGAGGTCGGGATCCCGGTGGTCCGCCAGCAGCCGGTCCAGCCGCTCGACATGCCCCGGGTGCCGGGTGAGTTCGCCGAGTATCTTCCGTCTGAGCAGCGGTTCGGCCCGTTCGTCCCGGGCCGACCAGGCGAGCAGCATGGGGCCGCTCATGGCACCTCCAGCGGGTCGAGGCGTACGAAGGGAACGGCGGAGCCCCGGCGGGCCACGTCGCGCAGGATGTCCCCGGGTCCCGCGTCCCAGAGCGCACGGGCACCGGCCTCGCCGGCCGCGGCGACGGCGTCGCTCCACCGCACCGGCAGCAGCAGCCACCGGGTCAGCAGATCCGCCAGTCCGTCCGCGGTGACCCGGCGGCGGGCGTCCACACTGGAGACCACGGGGACACGGGGGTCCCGGTACCGCACCCGCTCCACCGCCGAGCGCCAGCGGGGCAGCACCTCCGCCATGAGCGAGCAGTGGTAGGCGCCGCGGATCGGCAGCAGCCGGACCACCGCGCCACGGTTCCTGGCCAGGTCGCCCGCCAGTTGCGCGGCCTTGGCGTCACCGCACAGGATCGTCTGGGCGGGTCCGTTGAACCCGGACGGTTCGAGCACGCCGCGGGTGTCGGCGATCGCGAGCCGGCACACCCAGTCCACCTCACTGGGGTCAAGCCCCATGAGGACGACGAGTCTGCTGGGACGTTCGCGGTCCTGCTCATGCCCGACCAGCCCCAGCTCGAACATCAGGTCGAGGCCGTCGAGGGGGTCGATGGCGCCGGCGTAGGCCAGCGCGGTCATCTCGCCGAGGCTGTGGCCCAGCGTCACCGGGTGGTCGGCGTGCTCGCCGAACCGCCGCCACGCCGAGAGCAGGCCCGCGGCATAGGTGCACGGCTGTCCGGCCCGGGTGTCCGCGAAGTCGATCTCCGCGGCCCGGGTGACCCCCAGCCTGCCGAACAGCCGCTGCACCAGCGCCGTTTCCCCGTGGGCGTCGAGGATCGCATCGACCGCTCGCCGGTCGATCGCCTGGCCGGGAAAGGCGACTCCGGCCACTTCCGCTCCGTGTTGGCTCACGCCTGAACCGTAGGCGGCGCGGCTTTCCCGGTCGTCCTGCCGCCGGACCGATGTGCGCTTCCGCCTGCCGACGGAAGAACCGGTCCCGTGGGCCCTCCCCGTCTCGTGGACTCACCCGCCCCGGCGCAGCAGGCGGGACCACCACGGGTCCAGCCGGGACCGTACGGCTCCCTCGTCGTGGCGGGCAGTCGGCCGGACCGCGGGCACCGGCGTACTCCGGGCCGCGGCCCTCGCACCGCAGGTTCGGGCAGGTACGGCGACGGTGCGCGGTGAACCCGGGACCGACGCGGTGCACCTGCCCGTCGGCCCCGAAGGTGACGTGACGGCCACGGTGCCGTTCATCCAGCCGTCGCCAGCAGCGCCGGCAGGTCGTCCGGGGCGACGTCATACGTCTGGGTGCCCACCGCCGCCAGGGCGAGCGCGGCCAGGGCGGCTCCCTGCCGTGCGCGTCGCTCCGCCCCCGAACCCTCGGCCTTGCAAAGCGATTTGCCCGTGATCTTCCCGTGCGAGCCGCCGGGACTCCGGTGCATAGGGAACGAGTCCCGTCCCCGGCGGCGGTCGTACCGGCCCTCGTCCTCCTGCCGGCGTTCGACAGCGCGGCGATCAGACGTCGACCGAGGCCGGCGACGCGGCAAGCTCTTGGCGTCTCTCTACGTCGTGGACAGGGGCGAGCGCCGGATTACCGGTGCGGCGCCTGCCTTCGGCAGGATGGGCGCATGACCGAGATCCGCACACCTCGCCTCCTCCTGCGCAGCTGGCACGACGACGACCTCGCGCCGATGGCGGACATCAACGCGGACCCACGGGTCATGCGCTGGATCGACGACGGCTCGGTGCGCGACCTGGAGCAAACGGCCGAGGACATCGAGCGGTGGGAGGAGGAGTGGGACGACGAGGCCTTCGGGCTCTTCGCCGTCGAACTGCTGGCCTCGGGCGAACTCATCGGCTTCACAGGACTGTCCGTGCCCGAGTTCCTGCCGGAGGTGATGCCCGCCGTGGCGATCAGCTGGCGGCTCGGCCCCCAGTTCTGGGGCCAGGGATACGCCTCCGAAGCCGCACACGCCACGCTGGAGTTCGCGGTCCAGGACCGCGGCCTGGACCGCGTCATCAGCATCAACCGGGTGGGGGACCACGCCTCCGAGAACGTCATCCGCAAGCTCGGCATGGTGCCCGAGCGGGAGACGACACACCCGGTGTACGGCTACCCGCTGCGCGTTCACGCCATCGATCTCACCGAGTTCCAGGCGTGAACCGGCCGAGCCGTCGAACATCACAGAGCGGCCGACCACGGGCCCTGCGCTCCTGAGCGCGTTGCCTGCTGGGCCACCGCCTTGGCCGACCGGAGCGGACCCGGGTCGCGGTCGGCACGGCGTACGCGGCCCGGCCCGCCGATGCTCAGCCGCAGGCCGCCGAAGCGGCGCCGCCGCTGTCCCGCGTGCCGGCCGCGTCCAGCGCGCCGCGGACTGTGCGCGGACCGCAAAGGCCGCCCGACCCGCTCCGTCACAGGTCGGACGGCCTTGCGCCGGACGTATCAGACGTTGAAGCGGAACTCCACCACGTCGCCGTCCTGCATCACGTAGTCCTTGCCCTCCATGCGGGCCTTGCCCTTGGCGCGGGCCTCGGCGACCGAGCCGGTTTCGACCAGGTCCTCGAAGGAGATGACCTCGGCCTTGATGAAGCCCTTCTGGAAGTCGGTGTGGATGACACCGGCCGCCTCGGGGGCCGTCGCGCCCTTCTTGATGGTCCAGGCGCGGGACTCCTTGGGGCCGGCCGTGAGGTAGGTCTGCAGGCCGAGGGTGGTGAAGCCGACGCGGGCGAGGGTGGCGAGGCCGGGTTCCTCGGCGCCCACCGACTCCAGCAGCTCCAGGGCGTCCTCCTCGTCGAGCTCCGCGAGGTCCGCCTCCAGCTTGGCGTTGAGGAAGATCGCCTCCGCGGGGGCGACCAGGGCTCGCTGCTCGGTCTTGAAGTCCTCGTCGAGCAGTTCGTCCTCGTCGACGTTGAAGACGTAGAGGAACGGCTTGGTGGTGAGCAGGTGCAGGTCGTGGAGGAGCTCGGCGCGCTCCGAGCCCTGCACGATGCCGTGGCCGAAGAGCGTGTCGCCCTTCTCCAGGATCTCCTTGGCCTCCTCGACGGCCTTGACCTTGGGGGCCACGTCCTTCTTGATGCGCGACTCCTTCTGGAGGCGCGGCAGGACCTTCTCGATCGTCTGGAGGTCGGCGAGGATCAGCTCGGTGTTGATCGTCTCGATGTCGTCCTTCGGCGAGACCTTGCCGTCGACGTGCACGACGTTCTCGTCCTTGAAGGCACGGATGACCTGGCAGATCGCGTCGGACTCACGGATGTTCGCGAGGAACTTGTTGCCCAGGCCCTCACCCTCGGAGGCGCCCCGCACGATGCCCGCGATGTCGACGAAGTCGACCGTGGCGGGGAGGATCCGCTGCGAGGCGAAGATCTCCGCCAGCTTGGCCAGCCGGGCGTCGGGGACGCCGACCACACCCACGTTGGGTTCGATCGTGGCGAACGGGTAGTTGGCCGCCAGCACGTCGTTCTTGGTCAGGGCGTTGAACAGGGTCGACTTGCCGACATTCGGCAGGCCGACGATTCCGATCGTGAGCGACACGTTGCGACTTCCCGTAGTGAGTGGGTGAGTGAGCCGGGGGGCTGCCGGTGCCGGCGGGCCGGCCGATCCACCAGTTTACGGGGTTCGGGGCCCCTCGCCCGCGGCCGCGTCGAACACGTGGCCACGGTCTGCTCTTCGGCTTGGTTTCGGCGTGTCTGGTCGGCGAATGGGCACATTAACCGACCTAAGTTGGTCCGGTGGAGCATCACAGGACCCGACCCCGACAGCAAGGCCCACGCCGTGGCGCCCCCCGCGCACCCCTGCCGCCGCAGGCGAGACGGCGACCGGGGACGGCCGAGCGCCGCCCGGGGACGGGACGGTCCCGTACGGCGCCCGTCGCGGCGTCCGGGCCGGGATCGGGTCCACGGCTCACGAGCCTCGGCTGTGCCCTGTTCTGCGGGGCGGCGATGGTCCTGCTCGGCTTCCTGGACGACCTGCTCCTCGGTCCGTCCCTGACCGTGTACGGCGTGCTGTTCCTGCCGGTCTCCGCGCTGACCGCGCTGTGGGTGCGCCCGAGCGATCTGCTGACCGCTCCCGTCGTCGCCCCGATCGCGTTCGCCGTCGGCCTGCTGACCGTCGCCGACGGCAGCGGGTTCCTCGACAGTGTGATGGGCCTGGTGACGGCCCTGTCCACGCAGGCCGGCTGGCTCTACGGCGGCACCCTGGTCACCGGGCTGATCGTCCTCGTCCGCCGGGCCCGGCTGCTCCGCCGCCGACGCAGGCCCTGAGGCGAGCCTTGGAGGAAGGCCGGGACGGGAGCAGGACAGCCGGGAGCAGGACGGCCCCGGGGCGAGGCGGTCGGCCGGGGGCTACTTCGCGTGTTTCGCCGCGCGCATCGCCGCGCCCACGATCCCCGCGTTGTTCTGGAGCTGCGCCGGCACGATCTCGGCCTTGACGCCCTCGATGAAGGGCAGGAACTTGTCGGACTTGCGGCTGACCCCGCCGCCGATGATGAACAGCTCCGGCGAGAACAGCATCTCGACGTGCGTGAGGTACTTGGTGACCCGGTGCCCCCACTGCTCCCAGCTGAGGTCGTGGTCCTCCTTGGCCTTGCTGGAGGCCTTCTTCTCGGCGTCGTGCCCGTCCAGCTCCAGATGGCCGAGCTCCGTGTTGGGGACCAGCTCGCCGTCGACGAACAGAGCGCTGCCGATGCCGGTGCCGAAGGTCAGCAGGAGTACGACACCCTTGCGGCCGCGGCCGGCACCGAACTCCATCTCGGCCACGCCCGCCGCGTCCGCGTCGTTGACCACGGTCACCGGGAGGCCGCCGAGCCGCTCGCTGAACAACGTGCGCGCGTCGGTGTCGATCCAGCTCTTGTCGACGTTGGCCGCCGTACGGATGTGGGTGCCGTCCGTGATCACGCCCGGGAAGGTGAGCCCGACCGGGCCGGTCCACCCGAAGTGGTCGACGACCTGCCGGACCCCGTCGGCGACGCCGTCGGGCGTCGCCGGATGCGGGGTGAGCACCTTGCAGCGTTCCTGCGCCAGGTCGCCCTTTGCCAGGTCCACGGGAGCGCCCTTGATCCCTGAACCACCGATGTCCACGCCGAAGATCTGCATGGCTCCACGTTACGTGGTACGACGGACAGTCACGACGCCGGACGGCCCGCGGTCACACCGTCGTACGGTCTGCTCTCAGGCCCCGGTGCCGGCGCCGCCGCGCTCGGCGACCAGGGCGGCCGCCTCTTCACGCAGGTCACGGCGGAGTTCCTTGGGCAGCGAGAAGGTGATGGACTCCTCGGCCGCCTTGACGATCTCGACGTCGCCGTAGCCGCGCTCGGCGAGCCACTCCAGGACCTGCTCGACCAGGACCTCGGGGACGGAGGCGCCGGAGGTGACGCCGACCGTGGTGACGCCCTCCAGCCACGCCTCGTCGATCTCGTCGGCGAAGTCGACCAGGTACGCGTCGCGCGAGCCGGCCAGCTTGGCGACCTCGACCAGCCGCTTGGAGTTGGAGGAGTTGCGGGAACCGACCACGATGACGAGTTCGGCCTCGGCGCCCATCTGCTTCACGGCGAGCTGGCGGTTCTGCGTGGCGTAGCAGATGTCGTCGCTGGGCGGCGAGATGAGCTGCGGGAACTTCTCCTTCAGGGCGTCGACGGTCTCCATCGTCTCGTCCACGCTCAGCGTGGTCTGGGAGAGCCAGACGACCTTGGACTCGTCGCGGACCTCGACCTTGGCGACGTCGTCGGGGCCGTCGACCAGCTGGATGTGGTCGGGGGCCTCGCCGGAGGTACCGATGACCTCCTCGTGGCCCTCGTGGCCGATCAGGAGGATGTCGTAGTCCTCGTTCGCGAACCGGACGGCTTCCTTGTGGACCTTGGTGACCAGCGGGCAGGTGGCGTCGATGGTGGCGAGCCGGCCGCGCTCGGCCTCCTCGTGGACGACGGGCGCGACGCCGTGCGCGGAGAACATCACGATGTTGCCCGGCGGGACCTCCTCGGTCCGCTCGACGAAGATCGCGCCCTTCTTCTCCAGGGTCTGCACGACGTACTTGTTGTGGACGATCTCGTGCCGGACGTAGACCGGGGCCCCGTACTGCTCCAGGGCCCTCTCGACGGCGATCACGGCGCGGTCCACACCCGCGCAGTAGCCACGGGGGGCGGCGAGCAGGACACGGCGGCCAGACGAAGCAGTCATGGCACCCATCGTAAGGCCGCGTCCGGGGGGTGTTGATCGGGTCCGGGTGACGGTCCTGAGGAGAGAGCGGACCGGTTCGCGGCACGGCGGCGGGGCGGTCCTGTCGGTGGGCGCCGTTACGCTCGCCGCATGGCTCTGAACACGTCCGCCGAGACCCCCGTGCCCGTCGGTGAGATCTCCCGGCTCATCGGCGGGTGGATCGACCGGCTGGGGGCGGTGTGGGTCGAGGGGCAGATCACCCAGCTGTCGCGGCGGCCCGGTGCCGGGGTGGTGTTCCTGACGCTGCGCGATCCGTCGTACGACATCTCGATCGGCGTCACCTGTTTCCGGCAGGTGTTCGACGCCGTCGCCGATGTCGTCGGGGAGGGCGCCCGGGTCGTCGTGCACGCGAAGCCGGAGTGGTACGCGCCGCGTGGGCAGCTGTCGCTGCGTGCGGCCGAGATAAGGCCGGTCGGCGTCGGGGAGTTGCTGGCGCGGCTCGAGATGCTCAAGAAGGCGCTGGCCGCGGAGGGGCTGTTCGCCGCCGAGCGGAAGAAGCCGCTGCCGTTCCTGCCGCAGTTGATCGGGCTGGTGTGCGGGCGGGCCTCGGCCGCCGAGCGGGACGTGCTGGAGAACGCCCGGCACCGGTGGCCGGCGGTGCGGTTCGAGGTGCGCAACGTGCCGGTGCAGGGCGTGCACGCCGTGCCGCAGGTCGTGCAGGCCGTGAAGGAGCTGGACGCGATCGAGGCGGTGGATGTGATCATCGTCGCGCGCGGGGGCGGCAGCGTGGAGGATCTGCTGCCGTTCTCCGACGAGCAGGTGGTGCGGGCGGTGGCCGAGTGCCGTACGCCCGTGGTGTCCGCCATCGGCCACGAGCCCGACACCCCGCTGCTCGACTACGTCGCCGACCTGCGCGCCTCGACGCCCACCGACGCGGCCAAGAAGGTCGTACCGGACGTGGGTGAGGAGCTGGAGCGGGTGCGGATGCTGCGGGACCGGGCCCGGCGGTGCGTCGACGGGGTGGTGGCGCGGGAGGAGCGGGGGCTGGCCCAGGCGCTGGCGCGGCCTGCCATGGAGGATCCGCACCGGATGCTCGACGAGCGGGCCGATCACGTGGCCGGGCTGGTCGATCGCTCGCGGCGCACCCTGCGGCACCTGCTGGAGCGCGCCGACTCGGAGCTGACGCACACGCACGCGCGCGTGGTGGCCCTCTCCCCCGCCGCCACCCTGAAGCGCGGTTACGCCGTGCTGCAGAAAGGCGACGGGCACGTGGTGCGCGACAGCGGCGAGGTCGAGCCGGGTGAGGTGCTGCGGGCGCGGGTCGCGGAGGGCGACTTCACGGTGCGGGTCGAGGGCTAGTACAGGGTGACGAGAAAGGCATGTGCATGAGCGGCAGGACCGAAGAGGCGCTCTCCTACGAGCAGGCGCGGGACGAGCTGATCGACGTCGTCCGGCGGCTGGAGGCCGGCGGGACGAGCCTGGAGGAGTCGCTCGCGCTCTGGGAGCGGGGCGAGGAGCTGGCCAAGGTGTGCAGGCGGTGGCTGGAGGGGGCGCGGGCCCGGCTGGACGCGGCGCTGGCCGAGGAGGAGGAAGCGGAAGGGAAGAGCGAGGAGGGCTGAGGGGGCGAGGGGGGACAAGGGGATGAGACGGCGAGGCTGTGAGGCGGCTCACCACTATCCCGCTTTTGTTGAAGCTTGAACCTTCCTTCGCTAAGGTCGCACCGACAAGCCATCCGGACCACGGTCCGGATTCCGTGCCGACTCCCTCGCCAAGGGATGCGACCCAGGAAGTTCACCATGTCTCTCGTTCTCGACCCCGCCGCTCAGGACCTGCTGTTCCGTGAGGCCCGCACCGCCAACACCTTCACCGACGAGCCGGTGACCGACGAGCAGGTCCAGGCGATCTACGACCTGGTCAAGTTCGGCCCGACCTCCATGAACCAGTCGCCGCTGCGCGTCGTCCTGGTCCGCTCGCCCGAGGCCCGTGAGCGCCTGGTGCAGCACATGGCCGAGGGCAACCAGAAGAAGACCGCCGCCGCCCCGCTGGTCGCGATCCTCGCCGCGGACAACGAGTTCCACGAGGAGCTGCCGCAGCTCTTCCCGCACTTCCCGCAGGCCAAGGACATGTTCGCCGCCAGCCGTGAGGCCCGCGAGAAGAACGCCACCCTGAACGCCGCCCTCCAGGCCGCGTACTTCATCATCGGCGTCCGCGCCGCCGGCCTCGCCGCCGGCCCGATGACCGGCCTGGACCTCGCGGCCGTCCAGAAGGAGTTCCTGGACGACGACCACACCCCGCTGATGGTCGTCAACATCGGCAAGCCGGGCCCGGACGCCTGGTTCCCGCGCGGCCCGCGCCTGGCCTACGACGACGTCGTCACGACCGTCTGAGCAGCCCCCCCCATGCGGAAGAGGCCCCCGGCGTCGCCGGGGGCCTCTTCCGTGCACGGGCGCGCACAGCACGCAGAGCCGCCTCAGGACGTCTTCAGCGCCGCCGCCATCTTCGTCAGCTGGGCGAAGGACGCCGTGCCGGCCACCACCGTCGTCGAACCGCGGGTGCCGTCCAGCACCAGCGCGTCGTAGCGGCCGCCCGTGTAGTGCGTCCAGGTGCGGTCGCCGATCTTCTCGGCCGTCTTCGTGGCCGTCGCGCCCTGGCTCGCGTCGGCGATGAAGTCCGCCGGCTTCTGAGTGGACTGTTCGAGCTGGACGTACTGACCGTCGGGGGTCTGGTACCCCAGGTGCCAGCGGTCGCCCTCCGCGCCCTGGAACCGCACCGACGTGGCCTTCCAGCCACTGGGCAGACCCTCGGGTGCGGCGACCGGGTAGCTCGCGGCGCGGCGCGCCGTCAGCAGCTCCACCCGGTAGTCCACCCTCGGAAGGTCGGGAGCGTGATCGTCGTGCGGGACGAGAAGATAGACGAAGCCCGCCGCGAGGCCGATCAGGGCCAGGGAGAGAATCATGTCCCGGACCGTCTTCTGCTTGCCGTTCGTGCCTGCCACGCCCTCTATGGTCGCAGGTGCCCCTTGCGCTCATCCGTGGGGTCCCCTGCTCATTTTGTCAGCCTGGCGATAGAGTCGACGGGAAACCCTCATCCGGCCGTCGTCGTATCAGAAAGGTGCGCTCCGATGACCGAGAATCATCATCACCTGCCGTCCGAGCTCGATGTCCCCTCCGAGGCCCCCGACCGCAACCTCGCCCTGGAGCTCGTCCGGGTCACCGAGGCCGCCGCGATGGCGGCGGGGCGCTGGGTGGGCCGCGGCGACAAGAACGGCGCCGACGGCGCCGCGGTCCGCGCGATGCGCACCCTCGTCTCCACCGTGTCGATGAACGGCGTGGTCGTCATCGGCGAGGGCGAGAAGGACGAGGCCCCGATGCTCTTCAACGGGGAGCACGTCGGTGACGGCACCGGGCCCGAGGTCGACATCGCCGTCGACCCGATCGACGGGACGACGCTGACCGCCAAGGGCATGCCCAACGCGATCTCCGTGCTGGCCGCCGCCGAACGCGGGGCCATGTTCGACCCGTCCGCCGTGTTCTACATGGACAAGCTGGTCACGGGCCCGGAAGCGGCGGACTTCGTCGACATCGACGCGCCCATCTCCGTCAACATCCGCCGGGTCGCCAAGGCGAAGCGGTCCTCGCCGGAGGGCGTGACCGTGGTCATCCTGGACCGGCCGCGGCACGAAGGGATCATCAAGGAGATCCGGGAGGCCGGCGCGCGCATCAAGCTGATCTCCGACGGTGACGTCGCCGGGTCCATCTACGCGCTGCGCGAGGGCACGGGCGTGGACATGCTGCTCGGGATCGGCGGTACGCCCGAGGGCATCATCTCGGCGTGCGCCGTGAAGTGCCTGGGCGGGACGATCCAGGGCAAGCTGTGGCCCAAGGACGACGAGGAGCGGCAGCGGGCGATCGACGCCGGGCACGACCTGGACCGGGTGCTGACCACCGAGGACCTGGTGACCGGGGAGAACGTGTTCTTCGTCGCCACCGGCATCACGGACGGCGAGCTGCTGCGGGGCGTGCGGTACCGGTCGGAGACCGCGCTGACCGAGTCGATCGTGATGCGCTCCAAGTCGGGGACGGTGCGGCGGATCGACTCCGAGCACCGGCTGCGCAAGCTGCGGGCGTACAGCACGATCGACTTCGACAAGGCGAGGTAGCGCCTTCGGGGGTGGGGGCTGGGATGCGCCGGCGAGTGCGGGCGCGTCGTGGCTCGTCGCGCAGTTCCCCGCGCCCCTATGGGGCGCTGCCCCCTACGGCATCGAAAAGGCGCCCTCTGTGCGGAGAGGGCGCCTTTCGTCAGCCTGCCTGGGCTATGCGGTTCGCCGCCGTCGCTCGTGCCGCCTTCTTCAGCTCCATGTCGCGGCGCCTGCGCCTCGCAAGCACCACCCGGCGTTCCGCCGCCGTGAGGCCGCCCCAGACGCCGTAGGGCTCCGGCTGGAGCAGCGCGTGTTCGCGGCACTCGACCATGACCGGACAGCGGGCGCAGACCCGCTTGGCCGCCTCCTCCCGGGACAGCCGGGCGGCGGTGGGTTCCTTGGAGGGGGCGAAGAACAGGCCTGCCTCGTCGCGCCGGCACACCGCCTCGGTGTGCCAGGGTGCGTCTTGGTCCCTGTCCCGCACTGGCACCCGCTGGGCCGGAACGGCAGCTACCTGCAGGGACGAATGCGGCGGTTGCAGCACGGGTCTACTCCTGACGACGGCTTCGCGAGCGAGAGACGATGCAGCAAGGCCTACCCGCTGTGCGCGGGCCTATGCACAGCGTCCTCAACAGCCGTGGCCCGGCGGCTTGTTCACGACCCCGAAGGCCGCCGGACCGGCACCGATTCGCGACCGTCAACGGTCCAGGTGTTTGCGCACCTTCCGGTCGACCTTGGCGTGCACCCGGTCCAGGATGTCCTCGATGAACTTCCCGCGCTTCGGCCGCGCCTCCACGTTGCCGAGGACGGCCCACCCGTCGACGTAGACGACCGGCGCGTCCGGGTCGGCCGAATCCAGCGTGTCGGCCTCGAAGTTGCCCAGCACGCCGCCGCCGGTGCCGCGCAGCGACACGTTCTCCGGGACCCGGATCTGCACGTCGCCGAAGACCGAGAACGCCTTGATGACGACCTGCTGGTACTCGAAGATCGCCTCCGTGAGGTCGATCTCGACGGAGCCGAACACCGCGTACGCGTGCAGCCGGCGGCCGGGCCGCCAGCGGCCGCGGCGGCGGGCGCTGCTGAAGACGGCCACCACGTTGCTGTCCGCCTCGACGGGGATCGCGCCGGGCGCCGGGCGCGGCGGCACCGGCGTGTAACCGGGGGCGGCCGGACGGGCGTGGGCCGCGGGCAGATCCCGTATGAAGACCTCCAGCTCCCCCACCGTCTTGGCGTTCAGCACCCCCTCCACGCGCTCGGCGTGCTCGTCGGCGGTCAGGCGCCCCTCGGCGAGCGCCTCCCGCAGGATGTCGGCGATGCGGTCACGGTCGGCGTCCGAGGCGCGCAGCTCGGCGACCGGCGCTCCGGCGTGCCCCTGAACGGTCTGCTTCTGAAGGTCCACGACAGCAGCGTACCGAAACGCGATAGATCGCGACTAGGGGTCGGAGATGGCCGGGCGTGTCGAACTGAGCCCTACCTCACAGGTTCCGTGTCAGCGGCAGGTTCTACGCTGGACAGCGCCCGTCGACGCCGACGGGCGGCCGTCCGTCAGAGTGAGGAATGGGCTGAGATGCCTGAGTTCGCGTACACCGATCTGCTCCCCCAGGGCGAGGACACCACGCCGTACCGGCTGGTGACCTCCGAGGGCGTGTCCACCGTCGAGGGACCGGACGGGCGGACGTTCCTCAAGGTGGAGCCGGAGGCGCTGCGCAAGCTCGCCGCGGAGGCGATCCACGACATCCAGCACTACCTGCGCCCCGCCCACCTCGCCCAGCTGCGCCGGATCATCGACGACCCGGAGGCGTCGGGCAACGACAAGTTCGTCGCGCTCGACCTGCTGAAGAACGCGAACATCGCGGCGGCCGGCGTGCTGCCCATGTGCCAGGACACCGGCACGGCGATCGTGATGGGCAAGCGCGGCCAGAACGTGCTCACCGAGGGCGGCGACGAGGCGGCGCTGAGCCGCGGCATCTACGACGCGTACCTCAACCTCAACCTGCGCTACTCCCAGATGGCTCCGCTCACCATGTGGGAGGAGAAGAACACCGGCTCCAACCTGCCGGCCCAGATCGAGCTGTACGCCACCGACGGCGGCGCCTACAAGTTCCTCTTCATGGCCAAGGGCGGCGGCTCGGCCAACAAGTCGTTCCTGTACCAGGAGACGAAGGCCGTCCTGAACGAGGCCTCCATGATGAAGTTCCTGGAGGAGAAGATCCGTTCGCTGGGCACGGCCGCCTGCCCGCCGTACCACCTGGCGATCGTCGTCGGCGGCACGTCCGCCGAGTTCGCGCTGAAGACCGCGAAGTACGCCTCCGCGCACTACCTGGACGAGATCCCGGCCGAGGGCTCGGAGCTGGGGCACGGCTTCCGGGACAAGGACCTGGAGCAGAAGGTCTTCGAGCTGACGCAGAAGATCGGCATCGGCGCGCAGTTCGGCGGCAAGTACTTCTGCCACGACGTGCGCGTGGTGCGGCTGCCCCGGCACGGCGCGTCCTGCCCGGTCGCCATCGCCGTGTCCTGCTCCGCGGACCGCCAGGCCGTCGCGAAGATCACCGCCGAGGGCGTCTTCCTGGAGCAGCTGGAGACGGACCCGGCGCGGTTCCTGCCGGAGACGACCGACGAGCACCTGGACGAGTCGTCGGACGTCGTGAAGATCGACCTGAACCAGCCGATGGACACGATCCTCGCCGAGCTGACCAAGTACCCGGTCAAGACCCGGCTCTCGCTCACCGGCCCGCTGGTCGTCGCCCGGGACATCGCGCACGCCAAGATCAAGGAGCGGCTGGACGCGGGCGAGGAGATGCCGCAGTACCTGAAGGACCACCCGGTGTACTACGCCGGTCCGGCCAAGACCCCCGAGGGCTACGCGTCCGGTTCCTTCGGCCCGACCACGGCCGGCCGCATGGACTCCTACGTCGAGCAGTTCCAGGCGGCGGGCGGCTCCAAGGTGATGCTGGCCAAGGGCAACCGCAGCAAGCAGGTCACCGACGCCTGCGCCGAGCACGGCGGCTTCTACCTGGGCTCCATCGGCGGCCCGGCCGCCCGGCTCGCCCAGGACTGCATCAAGAAGGTCGAGGTCGTCGAGTACGAGGAACTCGGCATGGAGGCGGTCTGGAAGATCGAGGTCGAGGACTTCCCTGCGTTCATCGTCGTCGACGACAAGGGCAACGACTTCTTCCAGGACCCCGCCCCCGCGCCGACGTTCACGACGATCCCCGTGCGGGGTCCGGGTCTCGGCTGATCCCGCGCGGCGCGCCCGCCCCTGGTCCGTACGGGGGCGGGTGGGGCCGGTCCGGAACATCCCCGCGGTCCCGATCGCTAT
The DNA here is from genome assembly GCF_040703965.1 of Streptomyces sp. NPDC006655. Lineage (NCBI taxonomy): Bacteria > Bacillati > Actinomycetota > Actinomycetes > Kitasatosporales > Streptomycetaceae > Streptomyces > Streptomyces sp. NPDC006655. Next base: position 68,092 of record NZ_JBEYJU010000009.1, read on the forward strand.
ACGGGTATGAGCGACTACCGCATCGAGCACGACTCCATGGGCGAGGTCCGGGTGCCCGCCGACGCCAAGTGGCGGGCCCAGACGCAGCGCGCCGTCGAGAACTTCCCGATCTCCGGCCGGCGGATCGAGCGCGCCCACATCGAGGCGCTCGCCCGCGTCAAGGGCGCCGCGGCGAAGGTGAACGCACGGCTCGGGGTGCTCGACGAGGACGTGGCCGAGGCGATCCAGGAGGCGGCCGCGGAGGTCGCCCGCGGGGACTGGGACGACCAGTTCCCCGTCGACGTCTTCCAGACGGGCTCGGGCACCTCGTCCAACATGAACACCAACGAGGTCATCGCCACGCTGGCGAGCGAGCGGCTCGGCCGGGACGTCCACCCCAACGACCACGTCAACGCCTCGCAGTCCTCCAACGACGTCTTCCCGTCCTCGATCCACATCGCCGCCACCGCCGCCGTCACCCGGGACCTGATCCCGGCTCTCGAACACCTCGCCGACTCCCTCGGCAGGAAGTCCGAGGAGTTCGCCGAGGTCGTGAAGTCCGGGCGTACGCACCTGATGGACGCCACACCGGTGACCCTCGGGCAGGAGTTCGGCGGGTACGCCGCGCAGGTGCGGTACGGGGTCGAGCGGCTGCGTGCCTCGCTGCCCCGGCTCGCGGAACTGCCGCTCGGCGGGACCGCGGTCGGCACCGGGATCAACACCCCGCCGGGGTTCTCCGCCGCCGTGATCGAGGAGGTCGCCCGGGTGACCGGGCTGCCGTTCACCGAGGCCCGCGACCACTTCGAGGCGCAGGGCGCGCGGGACGGGATCGTCGAGACCAGCGGGCAGCTGCGGACGGTCGCGGTCGGCCTGACGAAGATCGCCAACGATCTGCGGTGGATGGCCTCCGGGCCGCGCACCGGGCTCGCGGAGATCGCGCTGCCCGATCTCCAGCCGGGGTCCTCGATCATGCCGGGGAAGGTCAACCCGGTCGTCCCCGAAGCCGTGTTGATGGTGTCGGCCCAGGTCATCGGGAACGACCAGACCATCGCGTTCGCCGGTGCGGCCGGCAACTTCGAGCTCAACGTGATGCTTCCGGTCATCGCGAAGAACGTGCTGGAGTCGGTGCGGCTGCTCGCCAACGTGGCGCGGCTGCTGGCCGACCGCACGGTGGACGGCATCACCGCGAACCGGGAGCGGGCGCGGGAGTACGCCGAGTCCTCGCCGTCCGTGGTGACGCCGCTCAACAGGTACATCGGGTACGAGGAGGCGGCCAAGGTCGCCAAGAGGGCGCTGGCGGAGCGCAGGACGATCCGTGAGGTGGTGCTGGAGGGCGGGTATGTCGAGAAGGGCGATCTGACGGTCGAGCAGTTGGACGAGGCGCTGGATGTCCTGCGGATGACACGCCCGTAACCGGGTGCGAACGTTTCGCGCCGCCCGGTGAGAACCGTGACGTCCGCCGCAGCGTCGTATGCCTGTGGCACCTAATATCTGTGCATGGCAGACGGTGGAGCGGTGAGACGCGTGAGGCGCGGGGAAACGGGTGGCGCGACCGGGAACGGGAGCGGTTTCTGGACGCCCGGGAGTCAGATCCTGTGGCGGTACCGGGAGAACGCCGGTACCGGCTTCCACATCGCGCGCCCCGTCACCGTCGTACGGGACGACGCGGAGCTGCTGGCCGTGTGGCTGGCGCCCGGCACGGAGTGTGTCAAGCCCGTGTTCGCCGACGGCTCCGCGGTGCGCGAGGAGCCGCTGGAGTCCCGGTACACCAAGCCGCGGACCGTGGGGCACGGCCACTGGCTGGGCACCGGAGTGCTGAAGCTGGCCAGGCCCGGTGAGCCCTGGTCGGTGTGGCTGTTCTGGGAGCCGGGCTGGCACTTCAAGAACTGGTACGTCAACCTTGAGCAGCCGCTGGCCCGTTGGGACGGCGGGGTGGACTCGGAGGACTACTTTCTGGACATCGCGGTGCACCCCGACCGCAGGTGGGAGTGGCTCGACGAGGACGAGTTCGCGCAGGCCCAGCAGGACGGGCTGATGGACGCGACGAAGGCCGCGGCGGCGCGGGCCGCGGGCCTGTCCGCGGTCGAGGCGGTACGGGCCTGGCGGGCGCCGTTCTCGGACGGCTGGCAGCACTGGCGTCCGGACCCGGCCTGGGCGGTTCCGTCGCTGCCGGAGGACTGGGACCGGACGCCCGCGCACGTGTCCTCATGAGACCCTTGATGCGCCCCCGGTCCACAACCGTAGGATCGTCCTCCGCAAGGGCGCGTCGAGGACACGCGTCGTGCGCAACTCCCGGGCGATCTTCCGGGCTTGACCGAACGTCACCGAGGGGCGGCAGGACGTGAGCGAGGGGTACGAGGGCAGCACGGGCGAACGGCGCGCCGGCCCGGGACCGTTCGCCGGTGGCACGGCAACGGTCTCCGGTCACGCCGGAAATCCGTTCCTGGGGCAGGTAATCCGGGTATCGGACTTTCGGCGGGACCCCCTGCGCGCCCGGCGCGCAGCCCCGGACGGACGGATTCGACACGCGTGACGGAGCACCCCACCTCCTACGAGCGCCCGCAGCCGGGCGCCGACCCCGCTCAGGCCCGCGGGGCGCTCCTGCGTGCCCCGCAGCCCCAGGCGCAGGCACAGCCCCATCCGCTCGGCAGCACCGCGTTATCCGCGCAGGCACGCCCGGGCGAGACGCCCTCCGGCCCCGGTACCAGCACGTCCAAGGAGCACTCCGTCAACGGCCCCGAGCACGCCCAGCCCACCAGCGCTGAGCCCGATCCGCACCGGCCGCGCCCCACCGAGGGCATCCCGCCCCAGCCGGGCGCGGAGCAGGAGCGGGCCGCGGGCCCCCAGGAGCGTCGCAGCGGACGCGGGCTGCCGCCCGGCCGGCCGATGCCGATGCGGCGGGACGGTGACCGGCTGCGTTTCGTGGGCGCCGCGACCCGCCGGATCGCCCGGGGCATCGACCTCGACGAGATCGTGATGGGGCTGTGCCGGGCGACCGTGCCGACCTTCTCGGACGCGATCCTGGTCTACCTGCGCGACCCGCTGCCGGTCGGCGACGAGCGGCCCACCGGTGCGGTGGTGCTGCGGCTGCGCCGCACCGACCGGATCCCGGAGGAGCGGGACACCGAGGGCGGTTTTCCGCAGCTTCCCGTCCCGGAGCCCGATCCCGCCGAGGTCGGGCTGGCCGAGCTCACCGCCGAGCTGTGCGAGGTACGGCCGGGCGGTGCCCTCAACGAAGTACTACGGGGCGTACGACCGGTTTTCGCGGACTCCCCCGCGGCACGCTCCGCCCTGCCCGAACTCCTCGGCGAGGGCAACGAGTCGCTCGTCCCCGGCGCCCAGCGCGCGATCCTGGCCCCGCTGCGCGGCCGCCGCCGGGTGATCGGCGCGGCCCTGTTCCTGCGCCGTCCGGAGCGGCTCGCGTTCGAGGCGGACGATCTGCTGGTCGCCGCCCAGCTGGCCACGCACACCGCGCTCGGCATCGACAAGGCGGTGCTGTACGGCCGGGAGGCCTACATCGCCGACGAGTTGCAGCGGACCATGCTGCCCGAGCACCTGCCGAGTGCGACGGGGGTACGGCTGGCGTCCCGGTATCTGCCGGCGGCCGAGACCGCGCGGGTGGGCGGTGACTGGTACGACGCGATCCCGCTGCCCGGCAGCCGGGTCGCCCTGGTCGTCGGCGACGTGATGGGCCACTCCATGACGTCGGCGGCCATCATGGGCCAGCTGCGGACCACCGCGCAGACCCTCGCGGGCCTGGACCTGCCTCCGCAGGAGGTCCTGCACCACCTCGACGAGCAGGCCCAGCGACTGGGCAGCGACCGCATGGCGACCTGCCTGTACGCCGTCTACGACCCGGTCGCGCACCGCATCACCATCGCCAACGCCGGGCATCCGCCGCCGGTGCTGCTGCACCTGGGCGGCCGGGCCGAGGTGCTGCGGGTGCCGCCGGGGGCGCCGATCGGGGTCGGCGGGGTCGACTTCGAGGCGGTGGAGCTGGACGCGCCCGCCGGGGCGACGCTGCTGCTGTACACCGACGGTCTGGTGGAGTCCCGGCTGCGTGACGTGTGGACCGGGATAGAGCAGCTGCGGGAGAAGCTCGCCGCGACCGCGCAGCTGACGGGGCCGGATCATCCGCCGCCGCTGGAGGCCCTGTGCGACGAGGTGCTCGACATGCTGGGGCCGGGTGACCGTGACGACGACATCGCGCTGCTCGCCGCCCGGTTCGACGGGATCGCGCCGAGCGATGTGGCGTACTGGTACCTGGAGCCGGAGGACGCGGCGCCCGGCCGGGCCCGGCGGCTCGCGCGCCGGGCGCTGTCCCGCTGGGGGCTGGAGGAGCTGTCCGACTCCGTCGAGCTGCTGGTCAGCGAGGTGGTCACCAACGCGGTGCGGTACGCCTCGCGGCCGGTGACGCTGCGGTTGCTGCGGACGGATGTGCTGCGCTGCGAAGTGGGCGACGACGTGCCGCAGTTGCCGCGGCTGCGGCAGGCCCGGGCGACGGACGAGGGCGGCCGCGGGCTGTATCTCGTCAACCGACTGGCCCGGCGGTGGGGAGCGACGCGGCTCAGCACCGGGAAGGTCGTCTGGTTCGAGCTGAACCGGTGACGCCGTAGGGGCGACCCCCGGCACTTCTGGGAGTCGCCCCTACGGCGTTGCTATCGGCCGACGTTGCTACTGGCCGGCGTTGTTACTGGCCGGCGTTGTTACTGGCCGCCGTTGCCCGGCTCCAGCGGGTTGTTCGTGTCGCCGCCCGTCGGGGTCTCCACCGGGAGCGACGGCTCGTTCGTCGTGGGGGGCGGGGAGGTCGTCGGGGGGGTCTGGGACGGGGTCCGCGACGGCGTCTGGGACGGGCTCGCCGACTTCGACGGGGTCTCACTGGGCGTCTGGGAAGGCGTCTGCGAGGGGGTCGCCGACTTCGACGGGGTCACGGTGGGCTGGACCGCCGCGCCCAGGTCGGTCTCCAGCTCGAACTTCTGCTTCTTGGTGACGCCGAAGGTGTACGTCGCCCAGATCTGCGCCGGGTAGCCGCCACCGTTGATGCGGCCGGTGCCGGGGATGAGGCCGGTGGCGCCGGTCAGCGGGACCTGGTTGTGGGTCTTGGCGTCCTCGCCGAACAGGCCGACCGAGGTGACGAGGTCGGGCGTGTAGCCGGTGAACCAGGCCGACTTGTTGTTGTCGGAGGTACCCGTCTTGCCCGCCACCTGCTGGCCGTCGCGCAGCGGGTTCTGGGCCACCGACACCTTCGCCGTACCGTCGTCGACCACGCCGGTCAGCACCGAGGTCACCTGGTCGGCCGCGGTGCGGTTGATGACCTGGTCGCCGATCGGGTCCGGGATGTCGACCTTGCGGCCGGTCTTCTCCGCCGACGCGATGACCGTCGGGGTGACCTTCCTGCCGTGGTTGTCGAAGGTGGCGTACACCCCGGCCATCTCCAGCGGGCTCGCGCCCATGCTTCCGAGGGTCATCGCGGGCACCGCCTGCAGGCCCGTGGTGTCCAGGCCCAGCTGGTCGGCGGTCCGCATGACGTTCTTCATGCCGACGTCCACACCCATCTGCGCGAACACCGAGTTGACGGACTTGTTCATCGCCGTCTGCACGGTGATGTCGCCGTAGTCGGCCTTGTCCTCGTTCGGCGGCGAGAAGGCGATGTCGCTGCCCTTGACCGGACGGCCGCTGGTGCCGTCGTAGATCGTGTTCGCGTTGATGTCCTTGCCGTCCTGCGTCTTCGCCTGTTCTTCCAGGGCGGCCGCGAGGATGATCGGCTTGAAGGTGGACGCGGGCTGGTAGTCGGCGCGGGTGGCGTTGTCGGTGTAGTGGTCGTAGTAGCTCGTGCCGCCGTACAGCGCGAGGATCTTGCCCGTCTTGGGGTCGACGGAGACGGCGCCGGCCTGGACGTTCTTGTCGACCTTGCGCTTCTTGCCGTCGAGCTTGCTGGTGAGCTGGCTCTTGACGGCCGCCTCCAGCTTGGCCTGCTTCTTCCGGTCGATGTTCAGGGTGATGGTCCAGCCCTGGTCGACGACGAGGGCCTCCGCGTCGGACCGGCTGATGCCCTGTTCCTTCATCAGCTGGTTCTCCAGCTGGGTGTTGGCCAGTTCGACCAGGTAGCCCTTCTGGCCCTCGAGACCGGAGGCGGCCTTCGGCTGCTTGGGGATCGGGAACTTCATGGCGTCCCGCTTGGACTTGTCCAGCCAGCCCTGGCCGACCATGTTGTTCAGGACGTAGTTCCAGCGCTGCTGCACCAGCTCCCTGCCTGCCTTGCTCGCCACCGCCCAGTCGTACTGGCTCGGTGCCTGGAGGAGCGCGGCGAGGTAGGCGCCCTGCTGGACGTTGAGGTCCTTGGCGTCGACGTGGTAGTAGGCCTGGGCGGCGGCCTGGATGCCGTAGGCGCCGCGGCCGTAGTAGCTGGTGTTGATGTACCCGGCGAGGATGTAGTCCTTGGACCTCTCGCGGTCCACCTTCAGCGTGATGACCAGTTCCTTCAGCTTGCGCGTGATGGTCTGGTCCTGGTCGAGGTAGTAGTTCTTGACGTACTGCTGGGTGATCGTCGAACCGCCCTGGGTGCCGCGGCCCATCGCGGTGTTGTAGAGGCCGCGGGCCATGCCCCGCAGGTTGATGCCGTTGTCGTTGTAGAAGGTCTTGTTCTCGGCCGCGACGAAGGTGTGCTGGACGTCCTTCGGGACCTTCGACAGGTCCACGATCTCGCGGTTGACGGTGCCCTTGCGGGCGAGGACCGTGCCGTCGCTGTACTTGTAGACGTTGCTCTGGGTCTGCGCGAGGGCGTTGCCCGCGGGGACGCTGACCATCACGTACAGCGCGACGAAGGTGCCGATGCCCAGCAGACAGACGCCCAGGAACGTGCCGAGCATCTTCTTCCAGGTGAACAGCCGGCGTATCCGGCCCTGGGCGGGCTTGCCGCCCTTGCCCGGCTTGCCGGGCTTCGTCTTCGCGGCGGCCTTGCGGCGCTCCGCGCGGGTGGCACCCTCGGCCACGGAAGGGGCCGCGGCGGCAGTGGTGCCGGCCGCCGCCGGCGTCTCGGACTCGGGCGGCGGGGACGGGCGGTTCCGGGGCGCGGCACGGCGGCCACCCCGCTGCCGCGCTTTTCTCTCTTCCGCTCGTCCCATGAGTCCGTCTGCTCCGCTTCGTCTCGGCTGTCACACGTGTGTGCGGCTGTCGCACAAGCACTTGGCTCAGGTCAGTCCAGAAAGCTAACACCGCTCTCTATGACAAAGGACGCACGATCACGCCTTTCGCCGACGTGACAATCAGCACCCTGTCCAACGGAACCGACGACCAGGGGAGACGCAGGGTTGCTCGGCGCGTTAAAGTGATATCACTTAGCTAGAACAGAGCTAGGCATCGTCACTCAGGGGGGAACCCATGTCCGTCCACGACTCGACACTGACCGCCGACGTACCCGAGATGCCCGCCCCGCGCGTGCGGGAGTTCACGGCGCACAGCATCGGCGGCGGGCTCGCGCTGCTGCTGGGCCTTTCGGGGCTGGCGGCCGCCGTGGCGCTCTTCGCCGCCGCCTCCGTCAACCCCGCCTTCGCGGTCGGCGGCGTCCTCGTCTTCCTCGCCGCCGTCCTCGCGATGCGCGGACTGAACACGGTGGCGCCGGGCGAGGCGCGGGTGGTCCAGCTGTTCGGGCGGTACCGGGGCACGATCCGGCAGGACGGGCTGCGCTGGGTGAACCCCTTCACCTCGCGCACGAGGATCTCCACCCGGGTACGCAACCACGAGACCGCGGTCCTCAAGGTCAACGACGCCTACGGCAACCCGATCGAGCTCGCCGCGGTCGTGGTGTGGAAGGTCCAGGACACCGCGCAGGCCGTCTTCGAGGTCGACGACTACACGGAGTTCGTCGCCACGCAGACCGAGACCGCGGTGCGGCACATCGCCATCGAGTACCCGTACGACGCCCACGACGAGAGCGGGCTCTCGCTGCGCGGCAACGCCGAGGAGATCACCGAGAAACTGGCCGTCGAACTCCAGGCGCGGGTGGAGGCGGCCGGGGTGCGGATCGTGGAGTCGCGGTTCACGCATCTCGCGTACGCTCCGGAGATCGCCTCCGCGATGCTCCAGCGGCAGCAGGCCGGTGCGGTGGTGGCCGCGCGGCGGCAGATAGTCGACGGCGCGGTGGGCATGGTGGAGGCGGCGCTCGCGCGGATCGCCGAGCAGGGCATCGTGGAACTGGACGAGGAGCGCAAGGCGGCGATGGTGTCCAACCTGATGGTGGTGCTGTGCGGGGACCGGGCGCCGCAGCCGGTGCTCAACACCGGGACGCTCTACCAGTGACGGACTCGCCCTCTCCCGAGGAGGCGCCGCGGCGCCGGCCGCAGCAGCGCAAGCAGGTGCTGCTGCGGCTGGACCCGTCGGTGTACGACGCGCTGGCGCGCTGGGCCGGCGACGAGTTGCGCTCGGCCAACGCCCAGATCGAGTTCCTGCTGCGCCGCGCCCTCGCGGAAGCGGGCCGTCTCCCCGGCGAGGCAGGCCCCCTGCCACGCCGGGGCCGGCCACCGGGCGGCGCCACCCCGGGACCCCCGTCGGCCTGAACACCCCGGGCCGCGCCGAGGCCCGAAGTGCCGCGAGTTCGCACCCTGCCGTGCGCCCCCGTCGGCACCCGCCTTCCGCACCGGCGCCGGGCCCGCTCCGATCCCGGCCCGGTCGGCACGCGGCCGGCTCCTGACGAAGCCCTCGGCACCCACCCCCGCTGTCACCCGCCGCGGTGTCGCAGAACCGTGACATTCGGCCCCCACCTGCGGGGACACCCGGCGCGAGGCCGACGGGAGGACCGTGGGCCACGACCTGCACACGGTGTGTATACACCTTGCGTATACACAGTGTGTAGAGTGCTCCGCATGTCCATCGGTCACACCCTCCTGGGGCTCCTGGAGTCCGGCCCGCGCCACGGTTACGACCTCAAGCGGGCCTTCGACGAGAAGTTCGGTCACGACCGGCCGCTCCACTACGGCCAGGTCTATTCGACGATGTCCCGGCTGCTGAAGAACGGCCTGGTCGAGGTCGACGGCATCGAGGCGGGCGGCGGCCCGGAGCGGAAGCGCTACGCCATCACGGACGCCGGGATCACCGACGTCGAGCGGTGGCTGGCGACGCCCGAGAAGCCGGAGGAGTACCTCCAGTCGACGCTCTACACCAAGGTCGTGCTCGCGCTGCTGACGCACCGCGACGCCGCCGACATCCTGGACGGCCAGCGGGCCGAGCACCTGCGCAGCATGCGCATCCTGACGGACCGCAAGCGCCGCGGCGATCTCGCCGACCAGCTCATCTGCGACCACGCCCTGTTCCACCTGGAGGCGGACCTGCGGTGGCTGGAACTGACGGCCGCGCGGCTCGACAGGCTCCGGACGGAGGTGGCCAAGTGAGTGCTCCCGCTGGTTCGCTGCTCGCGGCCGAGGGGCTGCGGAAGGCCTACGGCCCGACCGTCGCCCTCGACGGGGCCGAGTTCTCGATACACGCCGGCGAGGTGGTCGCCGTCATGGGCCCGTCCGGGTCCGGCAAGTCGACCCTGCTGCACTGTCTCGCCGGGATCGTGCCGCCGGACGCGGGTTCGATCCGGTACGCCGAGCGGGAGATGGCGACCATGAACGACGCCGAGCGCAGTGCGCTCAGGCGCAGCGAGTTCGGGTTCGTCTTCCAGTTCGGGCAACTGGTGCCGGAACTGACCTGCGTGGAGAACGTGGCGCTGCCGCTGCGGCTGAACGGCACCTCCCGCAAGGAGGCCGAGAAGGCGGCCCTCGGATGGATGGCGCGCCTGGAGGTCGACGACCTCGCGAAGAAGCGGCCCGGCGAGGTCTCCGGCGGCCAGGGGCAGCGGGTCGCGGTGGCGCGGGCCCTGGTGACCGGGCCGCGGGTGGTGTTCGCGGACGAGCCGACCGGTGCGCTGGACTCGCTCAACGGCGAGCGCGTGATGGAGCTGCTGACGGACGCCGCCCGGTCCACCAACGCGGCCGTCGTGCTGGTCACGCACGAGGCGCGGGTGGCCGCCTACTCCGACCGCGAGATCGTCGTACGGGACGGCAGGTCCCGGGACATGGAGCGGACCGTATGAGCGGGCGCTGGGCCGGGGATCTGGCCATGGGGGCGCGGTTCGCCTTCACCGGCGGCCGGGAGGGCTGGATCCGGGCCCTGCTGACCGCGGTCGGCGTGGGACTCGGCGTCGCACTGCTGCTGCTCACGACGGCGGTGCCGAACATCCTGGACGCCCGGCACGCGAAGGAGGCCGCGCGGCAGGACTTCGTGGTGACACCGCCGAAGATCCCCGCGGCCGACGACACGATCGTCGTCGGCCATGTGAACACCTCGTGGTACGGCGCGGACATCCGGGCCCGGCTGGTCGACCCCGACGGACCGCACGCGCCGGTGCCGGTGGGCATCGACCGCGTCCCGGCGGCCGGCGAGATGTACGTCTCCCCCGCCCTGGAGAAGCTGCTGAAGGCGCCCGGCAACGGACTGCTGCGCGAGCGGCTGCCCGCGAAGGTGGTCGGGACGATCGGTGAGCGGGGGCTGATCGGCCCGACCGAACTCGCCTACTACATGGGCGTGCGGGGGCTGGAGCGGGAGATCGGCCAGGGCCCGGAGGTCGGCCGTATCAAGCACTTCGGTGACTCCTCCGGGGGGTCGGCGGACGGGCTGGACCCGATTCTGCTGCTGCTCGTGCTGCTCGTCTTCGTGGTGCTGCTGGCCCCGGTCGGCATCTTCATCGCCACCGCCGTACAGCTCGGCGGTGAGCGCCGCGACCGGCGGCTCGCCGCGCTGCGGCTGGTCGGCTGCGACGGCCGGATGGTGCGCCGGATCGCCGCCGGGGAGGCCCTGGCGGGCGCCGTGCTCGGCCTGGTGCTCGGCACCGGGTTCTTCCTGCTGGGCAGCCAGGCGGCGGCCACGATCGAGCTGTTCGACGTCAGCGTCTACCCGGACTACCTCACCCCGACGCCGGCCCTGGCCGCCCTGGTCGCCGTCGCGGTGCCCGCCGCAGCGGTCCTGGTCACCCTGTTCACGATGCGCCGGGTCGTCATCGAACCGCTCGGCGTGGTCCGCACGGCGCGGCCCGCGCGGCGCCGGCTGTGGTGGCGGCTGCTGCTGCCGGTCGGCGGCCTCGCGATGCTCTACCCGATGCTCGGACAGGGCGCCGACGGCGGGGACTTCAACCAGTACCTGGTGACCGGTGGTGTCCTGGCGCTGCTGGTCGGCGTCACCGCGCTGCTGCCCTGGGTGGTGGAACGCACCGTCGGCCGCCTCGGCGACGGCCCCGTCTCCTGGCAACTCGCGGTGCGCAGACTTCAGTTGAGCAGCGGTACGGCCGCCCGGATGGTCAACGGCGTCGCGGTGGCGGTGGCCGGCGCGATCGCCCTGCAGATGCTGTTCTCCGGCGTGCAGGCCGACTACACCAAGAACACCGGGAAGGACCCGCACCGCGCCCAGATGGAGGTGGACCTGCCGGACGGCGTCCAGGTGGCCGCCGCGGGGGCCGAACTCAAGGCGGCCAAGGGGGTGAAGGGGGCGGTGGCGCTGTCCCGGACGGAGTACGGCGACAAGCGCCTCGACCCGGCGAACACCATGCAGGTGGTCGTCGGGGACTGCGCGGCCCTGCGCGAGGTGGCGGTGCTGCCCGCCTGCCGCGAGGGGGACGCCTTCCTGTCCGCCACCTGGTCCGACGACCCCCCGGCCCGCAAGCTGCTGACCCCGGGCCACGCGGTGTGGGTCGGCCCGTCCTACAGCGGCAGCCCCGGCGTCGAGGCCCCGTGGACCGTACCGGCGAAGCTGCCGAAGGTGGCCGCCCGCAAGGACGCGCTGAGCACCGACCTCAACGGGGTCCTGGTCACCCCGTCCGCACTGCCCGCGAAGGCGCTGACGGCCCTGAGGGGAACCGTGTACCTGCGGCTGGACACGGCGGTGCCGGACGCGGAGGAGCAGGTGCGCACCGTCGCCATGGGCATCGCCCCGCTCGCCTACACCTGGGCCTGGGAGGCGACCACCCGCAACCCGAAGTACGACACCATCCGCACCGGCCTGTTCGTGGGCGCGGCCGCCGTTCTCGCCCTCATCGGGGCGAGCCTGCTGGTCACCCAGCTGGAGCAGTTGCGGGAGCGCAGGAAGCTGTTGTCGGCGCTGATCGCGTTCGGCACCCGGCGACGTACCCTCACCCTGTCCGTGCTCTGGCAGTCGGCGATCCCCATCGCGCTGGGCCTGCTGCTCGCGGCGGCGGTCGGGCTGACGCTCGGCGGGGTGCTGATGAAGATGACGGCGGTGCCGTTGCGGGTGGACTGGGTGAGCGTGCTGTCGATGACCGGTTTCGGCGCGGGGGTCGTCGTCGCGGTGACCCTGCTCAGTCTGCCGCCGCTGCTGCGGCTGATGCGCCCCGACGGCCTGCGGACCGAGTAGCGGACCCCGGGAGCCCCCCGAAGACCCCGCCCACCGGTCAGTGGGCGGGGTCTTCGGCCGCCTCCAGCTCCACGTCCTCGGGCTCCGCGTCCTCGGGCTCCACGAACTCGGGCTCCGCGTCGGCCGCCTCCGCCGCTTCGGCCTCGACGTCCGCGTCCTCCAGGTACCGTTCGTGCGAGTGCTGGTGGAGATAGCCGACCACCGTGTTCGTCACCGCCACCAGCGGTACGGCCACCACCGCGCCGCCGATGCCCGCGACCATGCCGCCGGCCGCGACCGTGAGGACCACCGCGAGCGGGTGCACCCGGACCGCCCGGCCGAGGATGAACGGTTGCAGGACATGGCCCTCGATCTGCTGCACGGCGAGGACGACGACCAGCGTCATGACCGCCGTGAACACGCCCTGGGTGACCAGGGCGACGACCACGGCCAGGGCGCCCGAGGCGACCGCGCCGACCAGCGGGATGAACGAGAACAGGAAGATGAAGACGGCGAGCGGGACGGCCATGGGGACGTCCAGGAAGTAGATGCCCAGGCCGATGAATATGGCGTCGATGAGGGCGACCAGCACCGTGCCCCGCACATAGGCGGTCAGGGTGCGCCAGGCCCGCGGTCCGGCACCGGCCACCCCCTCGCGGGCGGCGGAGGGGACCAGCTTCAGGAACCACTGCCAGATGCGCGCGCCGTCGTAGAGCAGGAAGAGCGTCGAGAAGAAGACCAGCAGCAGCCCGGTCAGCGCCTCGACCACGACCTGGACGCCCTCCAGACCGAACGACGTTATCTGGTCGGTGTTGGCGCCGATCGCCTCACGGAGGTTCTTGGCGATCTGGTTGATCTGCTTGTCCGTGACGTGGAAGGGGCTCTTCAGGAGCCAGTTGCGCAGATCGTCGATGCCGCTCTGGATCTGGTTGGAGAGCGTGTCGATGTTCTCCATGACCTGCCAGGTCACGAACCAGCCCATCAGGCCGATGATCACGAACCCGGAGATCGCGGTGAGCGCGGTGGCCGGACCGCGCGGCACGCCGCGCCGGCACAGCCAGGCGACCGTGGGCTGGAGCAGCGCGGTGATCAGCAGCGCGATGACGAAGGCGAAGACGACGAGCTGCACGGCGCTGATGACCCGCATCAGGACCCAGACCGTGCCGGCGAGCACCAGCAGCCGCCAGCCGGCCTCGGCGGCGACCCGCACTCCCCACGGGACGGCCGTCACGGGGTCGGGGCGCGGGGCGGGTTTCCGGAGCCGCTGGGGCCGCTCGGCCTTCTGGGCCGGCACGGGCGCGGATGCCGGCGCGGACGACGGGTGCGGTTCCGGTTCGCCGTGCTCCCGCTCCACCTCGGCCCGCCGCTCGTCCAACCGCTCGCCCATCTCGGTCAGTCCGGCACCGAGCCGGCCGAGCCACTGCGGCACTCGCGACATGATCCGCCCTCTGCTCCTCACCACTCCCCCTGGAGTCGTCCGCTCCGACCGTACAGGGCGACAGCCCCTCCCCCAAGGACGGGGAGGGGCTGTCGGAGGTTGAGAGACCGAACGGCTCTAGTACCAGTGGTTCGCCTGCCAGAAGGACCAGGCCTCGCACGGGCTGCCGTAGCGGGAGTTCATGTAGTTGAGGCCCCACTTGATCTGGGTTGCCGGGTTGGTCTGCCAGTCGGCGCCCACGGAGGACATCTTGGAGCCGGGCAGCGCCTGGAAGAGACCGTAGGCACCGGAGGAGGCGTTGACCGCCTGGTAGTTCCAGCTGGACTCGTGGTCCACGATGTTGCTGAAGCACTGGAACTGACCGCTCGCCACCATGCTCTGCGCCATCGCCTGGATCTGCGCCACGGTGTACGAGCTCTGGACCGGGAAGCTGGCCACGGAGGCGGAGCGGCTGGCCGCCTTCTTCGCCTCGGCGCGTGCCTTGGCGTCCTGGGCCGCCTTCTCCGCCGCCGCCTTCTTGGCGGTCGCGGTCTTGGCCGCCGCCACCCGGGCCGCCTGCTCGGCGTCCTTCTTGGCGCTCGCGTCGGCCTGGATGGCCATCGCGTCGGCCTGCTGCGTCAGGGAGGCGGTCTGCACCTGGGCCTGCTGACCAGCGGGCAGGTCGGCGAGGAGCGTGGTGTCGGCTGCTGTCGCCTCTGCGTCGTTGTTCGGCTGCGCCACGCTGCCCGAGGCAACACCGACGACGCTTCCGACAGCGGTGACCGCCGTGGCCGAGGCCACTGCGAATCCCCGGACCGAGATCCGGCTCACACGGTTTCCTTCCAGCATCGCCCGCTTCGGTGACCCTGGCGGACGCAATCGTGCCCCTGGCGCTGGCCTCCTCACTACTGGGTCACGGGAGACACGGGCCCGGTGGGCGGCTCCCGCGAGGGAGCGCCGCGTGGTGCTCGGGCGGCATACGACGTCGCTATGGAATTGGCTGCGCTGCGTCTGTTGTTCCGTACCGCTGGGGGTACAGGTGTGTCGTATGCGGGGCCTGACAGGAACGAGACTCTGCCGTAACCGGACGCCGGGTGGCAATTCCGAGTTGCGTGTGAAAGCTCACATCCCGTTTCCCCCACGGGATTTCAGGAAACCGGCACACGCGAAGGCGCCGCCCGGCTAGGCTCGGGGCCTTTGCCGGACGGCGCCAACAGATGACTGATCAGCCCATGTTGGACACCGGGATCAGATGTGTCCGTCCTCCAGCATTTCGGTCACAAGTGCGGCGATCTGGGACCTCTCGGACCGGGTGAGGGTGACGTGCGCGAAGAGCGGATGCCCCTTCAGCTTCTCGACCACCGCGACCACGCCGTCGTAACGGCCCACCCGCAGGTTGTCCCGCTGCGCCACGTCGTGGGTCAGCACCACCCGTGAATTCGCGCCGATCCGGGACAGAACGGTCAGCAGGACGTTCCGCTCCAGCGACTGGGCCTCGTCCACGATCACG
Organism: Streptomyces sp. NPDC006655; assembly: GCF_040703965.1. NCBI lineage: Bacteria > Bacillati > Actinomycetota > Actinomycetes > Kitasatosporales > Streptomycetaceae > Streptomyces > Streptomyces sp. NPDC006655. The sequence continues at coordinate 83,379 of NZ_JBEYJU010000009.1, forward strand.
AACGCGTCGTGCAGGGAGCGGCCGCGGATGTGCGTGAGCGGCAGCACCTCCAGCATCCCGCGGGCGGTGACCTCCTCGATGACCTCGCGGCTGGTGACCGCGGAGAGGGTGTCGAAGACCGCCTGCGCCCAGGGGCTCATCTTCTCCGCCTCACTGCCCGGCAGATAGCCCAGTTCCTGCCCGCCGACCGCGTACAGCGGCCGGAAGACCATCACCTTCTGGTGCTGGCGGCGCTCCAGGACCGCCTCCAGGCCCGCGCACAGCGCCAGCGCGCTCTTGCCGGTGCCGGCCCGGCCGCCCATCGACACGATGCCCACGTCCGGGTCGAGCAGCAGGTCGAGCGCGATGCGCTGCTCGGCGCTGCGGCCCTTGATGCCGAACGCCTCGCGGTCGCCGCGCACCACCCGGATGGTGCCCTCGGCCGTGACCCGGCCGAGCGCCTTGCCCCGCTCGGACTGGATGGTCAGACCGGTGTGCACGGGAAGGTCGGCGGCCTCGGGCGCGTACACGTGGCCTTCCTCGAAGAGGATGTCAACCTGCTCACCGGACAGGGTCAGTTCGGACATTCCGGTCCAGCCGGAGGAGTCCGTGATGGCGAGTTCGGCACGGTACTCCTCGGCGAGGAGACCGACCGAGGACGCCTTGATCCTGAGCGGCAGGTCCTTCGATACGACGGTGACGTCGTACCCCTCGGCCTGCAGGTTGCGGGCGACCGCGAGAATGCGGGAGTCGTTGTCCCCCAGGCGGTAGCCGCTCGGCAGGACGCTGGGGTCCGAGTGGTTGAGCTCGACACGGATGGTGCCGCCCAGGTCGCCGATCGGGATGGGGGCATCGAGGCGGCCGTGCCGGACCCGGTAGTCGTCCAGCAGGCGCAGCGCCTGCCGGGCGAAGTAACCGAGCTCGGGATGGTGCCGCTTGGCCTCCAGCTCCGTGACCACCACGATCGGGAGCACGACCTCGTGCTCCTCGAAGCGGGTCATGGCGTTCGGGTCGGCCAGCAGGACGCTGGTGTCGAGAACATAGGTGCGCCGGTCGGACTTGCGGCGCGCTGTGCTGGTCACCACGGAAGGACGTACCCCCTCGGATGAGGTCGGGGAGCGACGAGGATGGGAGCCGGGCTGGGCCGGGCGGGAGAAGTCCCGACCGGTCGACGGCCGCCCTGCACGGGCCGAAAACCGGCCCCCCGCTGCTTCTTCCGTGCCGTGACCGCACGGTCGGGCTGGTGCAAAGGGCCTCCCGGGCGGACGGCCCCGAGCCGCCCGCTGAGATCCGATGCCCGTGGTTCGGGCATCGACCTGTTTGGCTTATGCCCTCGAACATGCGCCGCCATGCCACTGTCTGCAACGACGAGACGGTGAACTCCGCGTTACCCGTGCCCCGAAAAGGGTGATTCACACCTCATGGGTGAGCTGGGGCGGTCCCCCGTGACGACGGGGTTGTCCGGCGTGGCCGGGGTGCGGCGGGGCGTGTGTCGTGTTGACGTCCGCCGTCACCAAGACGTCACCCGCCGTAGCGGCGATGGCGGGCCGCGTAGTCACGCAGGGCGCGCAGGAAGTCGACCTTGCGGAACGCGGGCCAGAAGACCTCGCAGAAGTAGTACTCCGAGTGGGCGGTCTGCCAGAGCATGAATCCGGACAGCCGCTGCTCGCCGCTGGTGCGGATGACGAGGTCGGGGTCGGGCTGGTCGCCCGTGTAGAGGTGACGGCCGATCATCTCGACGTCGACGGAGTCGGCGAGGCCCTCCATCGACATGCCCTTCTCGTGGGCGTCGAGGATCATCGAGCGGACCGCGTCGGCGATCTCCTGCCGGCCGCCGTAGCCGATGGCGACGTTCACCAGTATTCCGTCGACGTGCGCCGTGGCCTCCTCCGCCTCCTTCAGCGCGTGCTGCATCTGGGAGGGCAGCAGGTCGGGGGTGCCGACGTGGTGGACACGCCAGCGGCCGTCGGCGGCGAGGGTGCGGACCACGTTCTCGATGATGCCGAGGAGGGGGACCAACTCCTCCGGCGGGCGGTTGAAGTTGTCCGTCGACAGCAGCCAGAGGGTGACGACCTCGACGTCCGTCTCCGTGCACCAGCCGAGGAACTCCTCGATCTTCTCGGCGCCGGCCCGGTGACCGTCGACGGGGGTGGAGCCGGCGGCCTTCGCCCAGCGTCGGCTGCCGTCCACGATGACACCGATGTGCTTCGGCACCTGAGCGTGGTCCAGGTGGCCTTCCACCCGGCGTGCGTAGAGCCTGACGAGCAGGCCGCGCAGCTTGTCGCGCAGGTTCACTTGAAGTCCGCCCCTCGTGATTCGGCTGCGGGAGTGTGCGGGAATCCGCGGGCCGAAGCCTACCCCGCTGGGAGTTGAGGGGGGGTTCCGCGGGGAGGGAGCCCACCGGACGGGGAGTTGTGGCGCCCGAACGGCCGCATCCCGGGCGCCTGGGGCCGAGTGCGCACGGACGCGAACGGGGACGGCGCCGTGGGCAGAAAAAAACGGGCCGGTCCGTGGGGGGGAGACGGACCGGCCCGAGGGGGGGGTTCCACCATAACCCTTCGTAAGTGATGCTGCGCGCATCGGCGCGCCATCACTACTCTCCGCAGTCGTCCGACAGCGCCTTGAGGGGGTGGAAACGCTGGATTCTGGGGCCTCGGGTGGCCGATTCACGGCGGAATCCCAGGGAAAGTGGCCCCCAACGAGGAGATCAAGAGGGTTTGAGCCGTCTTGAGGGCCCCTCGGCGGGTTGTCCCTCCGTCCCCCCGACGGGCGACCCGCGCCGCGAACGGCGGCTTGACGGGAGCGGCCGACGCATCACGGCACCGCGCAGCCCCCTCCACTGCGCGGTGCCGCCCGCGCAGCTTTGCTCACGCGAATTACCTTGGTCCGAACTTACGCGAATCTCCGGTTCGACATGAAGCCACGACGGTAACGATGTGGGAACGCCGTGCCCATGTGGAGTGAACGTGAAGATCAATTGTTCGCTTATGCGTAGTTCCATAGTGATCCGCACCGGTTGGTCCGCTTGGGTGAGACCGTCCCGGCATGCACCGCAATGATCGCTGGAGTCCGGTGCGGCCAGGAACCGTCGTCCGGGTCCCCGGACGACGGTTCCTGGCCATTCTTCGGCGCCTGGCATTCCAAGGCGGGTGCATCGGGGCCGCCGGACCGCGATCCGCGCGTCCGCAGCAGCGACGACGGGTCCCGGCCGACGGCTCATGGCACGAGCGGCCGGACCTCCTGTGCGGCGAACCGCACGAAGCCCTCGGGATCGGGTTCGTCCCCCGTCGGCTGGAGGATCACGGTGTCGGCGCCGGACTCCGCGAGCCGCCGCACGGCCTTCGCGACGGCGTCCGCGTCCCCGGCGACCCCGAGGCCGGGGACGGAGTCCAGTTTCTCCGCGACGAGTTCGGCCCGCAGCCGGGCGGCGGCGTCGGGTCCGGTGGCGGTGAGCAGATAGACGACGACCGGGTGCGGTTCGCCGGGATCGCGCCCCGCGGCGGCCCGCCCCTCCTCGATGAGCCGCCGCGCCCGGCGGACCCCGTCGGGGGAGGTGGCGGAGGTGAGCACGGTCCCGTCGGCGGCCTCGCCCGACAGCCGCAGTGTGCGGGGCCCTTCGGCGCCGGCGAGGACGGGGACGGGGGTGGGCGGCGGCCAGTCCAGCGCGACGTCGTCGAGCCGGACGTACCGCCCGCTCACGCTCAGCCGCTCCCCGCGCAACAGGCCGCGCAGGGCGTCGAGATGCTCCCGCAGCAGGGTCAGCGGTGACTGGGCGCGGGCGCCGACCTGGCCCATCCAGTCCTGCACGCCGTGTCCGACGCCGAGTACGGCGCGGCCGGGGAACATCCGGTGCAGCGTGGCCGCCTCCATCGCGGTGAGGGCGACGTTCCGCAGGGGCACGGGCAACAGCCCCACGCCGATGCGCACCCGCTCACTCCAGGCGAGCGCGGCGGCGGCCGCCGAGATCCCGCCCTCCCGAAAACAGTCCTCCCACAGCCACAACTCCTCAAGCCCCACCTCATCAGCGACCCCCACCACCTCACGAAGCCGCTCGGGGGGAAGCTGGGGGCGGAATACTGCGCCTAGTGCGGTCATGGGGGTGGTCCTACCCGGAGGCGGGTGGCCGGCAACTCCGTATTCTGGGGGGCCGGACTTCACGAGAGGGGCGAGTTGGGATCCGGTAGACAGACTCCCGCGCGGCGGGCACGGTCCACGGCGGCCGGACTCGCCCCGCGGACATGGGCGACGCCCTGATCATTTGTCGGGCGCTGTCGGATCACGTAGAACCGCCGGGGACCGGGAGCGGCGACAACAACGGCGAAGCGCGGGTCGCCAGCGAACCACACCAGCCTGACCTGAGCGGTCTTCTCGGTGGCGTAACCGCGTCCGAGGCGCCGTCGCCACCACATGGACCGCGCGTGCGCTTGGAGAATCATCGGCAGTGTCTCGTCCGGACGCTCGGGGTCGGGAAAACGCACCCAGACGTCCCCGGCTGTAGCCCCGGGGACTTCACCGATTCCGCTCTCGGGCTCCTCGAGCACCTGCCACGGGTAGGCGCGCAGCAACCGCCGGGCGCGGAAAGCAAAGGAGATGTAGGCAGGCTGGAGAAACGCCCGGTAGAACGTATAGAGCAGGGGGACGAAGAAGAACCACAGCGTCCAGCTGATCGACATGACCACGTACCAGGCCAGCAGGCCCAGCCACGCGACGGGCCACAGAGCCTGGCCCAGAAACGCCCAGCTGACCAGCTTCGCCCAGGCGCGGCGGGTCGCGGGATCGTCCCAGGCCGTCAAGTGATGCATGGATGGCATATCACTCCTTGTCGGGCACATCGGACACATGGTGCAGTGGGTCTTCGAAGCTGACTGTGGCGGCGATGCCCCTGAGCAGATCGCGGTAGTGCCGGGCGTGCTCGACAGCCGTCGTGGCCAGCGAGAGGATCGCGATGCGCCGACCGTCGAGGCACGGTACGCGTGCCGTGACCTGGAGCAGGCCACCTGGTGCGTCGAGGCCCAGTTCCGAGGGCACGTCCACTCTTGTCTGCACGAGCGCGGCGGGACCGCACGGCAGGTCCAGGATTTCGAGGTGCTCCGCCTCTTCGGGGGCGGTTGCCGCGCGGGCCGCGAGGATACTGCGTGGAGCCCATTCGGTGGCCCGCCAGGCAAGCGTGAAGATCGACAGCAGTGGCCCGCCGTCCGTCTGGTCGTCCGCGTGAAGCCCCAAGCAGCAGTGCACCGCCCCGGCCTCCAGGAGGAGTCGGGCCAGCCGAAGAACCGGGCCCAGACTGGTCAGCGGTCCTGCCGTCCGTGCCGGCTCGTGTGCCGCCGTCGTCAGTTCCTGGAGTGGCATCGGCACGAATCCCGGGGGCATCGCAAACCAGACGTCGGCGTCCGGGCTTCGGGCGGAGTCGTCGATCACGTAGCCACCACCGCTCATGGCGCTTCACCCGCACCACGGAGCAGGAAGTGGAGCGCGCCCGCGGTCGCCGGGACGTCGACCGCGAGAGTTCTGGGCCCGTCGAGGAAACTGGTGAGAGTTTTGGCCGTGTCGTTGTCCAAGGCGTCGACAAAGCTGCTCGCGACGCCGTAGACGGCGGTACCGGCCCCCATGACGGTCGCCGGTTTGTCCACCCTCTCGACGATCGGTGCCAGTCGTCCACCGAACACACGAGGATGGGAAAGAAGGTTGACAGCGCCCTCGGCCGCCTCGGCCTCTGTCCGGATGGAGACGCCCACGGTCTTGATCGAGGTCCCCGTTCTGATCCCGGCCCTGGCGATTCTCTGCCCGAGAGTCAGCGCCTCGTCGGTCTCACCGACCGCTCCCGCAGTGGCGGACAGCAGCTCGGGAGCCTTCATGGTTCCCTTGGCCACCGCCCCCAGCCCCGGCAGGGTTCCGAGGAAGTCGCCTGCCGTGCCGAGCAGGTTGCCCCAGAAGTCGATGTCCAGTTCGCCCTTCGTGAAGCCGTCCTCCAGGGACGCCAGGACCTCGGGGTCGCCGACGCGCAGGGTGAAGGCCGTTGCGCTCAGCAGGCCTGCCGCCAGGAACAGCATCCAGGGGGCGATCGCCGTCAGACCCAGCAGCGCGATCACGCCCAGCACCGCGGCGCACGCGCTCAGGATGTCCGGCAGGTTGTCGCCCACCCAGTCCGTGAACCTGTCCCACGCGCCCGGCTCGCGCGGCGCCGACCTGTACGCGGCGTCGCCGATGTACCGGGCCCGCTTGCGCGCGGTCTCCTCGTGCTCGCCCGCGAGGGAACGCGCGCGCCGCAGTACCTCGTCCAGGTCGCCCTGCGCCGCCGCGACCCTGTGGTCGGCCCCCTCAGCGTGGTCCCGGGCCCGCCGCAGCGCCTCGCGCGCGTCCTTCGCCTCACCGTCGAGTTTCCTCGCCCGCCGCTGGAACTCCTCCAGTTCGGCCGCCCACAGATCCAGCTGCCCGGCGGCCTCGCCGACGGAGCGGGCGCCGTCGTCCAGAGTGAGCGGCAGTGGACCGCCCTCCAACCGCTCCCGGAAGGCGACAGCCGCGTCCCCCTCCCAGTAGCTGCCGTTCATCAGCTTCGTGACCTTCGCGCGGGCCCTCTCCATCTCCCTGGCGCAGTCGGACAGCTTGCGGTGCAGGTCTCGCACCAGGTCCGTGTCACCGGGCGCCGGGTCGAAGCCGAGATGCGGACAGCGGTCCGCGCCCGCACCCCGCCCCGGCACTCGCCCCGTCATCCGGCCCCGCCCTTCCGGCGCGCCTTCGCCAACGCCCGTTCCAGCGCCACGTCCACCTCGTGGAAGTCGTCCTTCGCCTTCCGCGTGATGTCGGCGAGCTCCCCGATCTGCTCGGCGATCTCCTCGGCTCCGTGCCGCCAGTCCTCCTGGAACCGGTCGCAGGCCTTGTCCAGGTCATCCGTGCCGAGGCCCTCGACCCCCGGATCGTGCAGCACCTTCCGCACGGCCGTGAACGACTCCCGCGCCTTCCTCAGGTCCTTGAAGAACCGGTCCAGCTCGGTGCCGTCGACCTTCAGCCGATCCGCCATGTGCGCCCCTCTTCAGACGGGGCCGGAGCTCCCATGATCCGTTCAACGACGCCACTGAGCTTCGGTGACATGCCTGCCCCGGAACTCGGCAGGCCGTACGATCGCCTGCGTCATCACCGTGGAAGGGGGCGGGCGTGGGGCGCTGGCGGGACGGGCGTGGGCTGCTGCTCATCCACGGGGACGGCGAACCCGTCGGTGTTCCGCTGGAGATCGCGGCCTCGTACCGGGCGCGTACGAAGGGGTTGCTGGGACGCGACTCGATCGACGGCGCGATGCTGCTCACACCGGCGGGCAGCGTGCACACCTTCCGTATGCGGATGCCGATCGACGTCGCCTACCTGGACCGCCGTCTGACCGTCATCGCCGTGCGCACGATGCCACCGGGACGCCTCGGACTGCCCCGCCTCCGCTCCCGGCACGTGCTGGAGGCGGAGGCCGGAGCCATGGCGGGGTGGGGCGTGGTGAAGGGGGCCCGGGTCGGCGTCGAGGTGCGGTGACCCCGGTCAGCCGTCCGTCCTCGGGAACGTGACCTCCACCCGGCGGTTCTTCTTGCGCCCCTCCTCCGTGGAGTTGTCGGCGATCGGGTACTGCTCGCCGTAACCGCGCACGTCGAAGGTGACGTTCGGGTCGTTCAGGTCCTGGTCCAGGACTCCCTGTACGGCGTTGGCGCGCTGGCGGGAGAGGACGTCGCCGTGCGCGGAGGAGCCCAGGTTGTCCGTGAAGCCGAAGACGCGGACCTGGGTCGCGTTCTGCTTCCTGATCTCGTCCGCGATCGCCGAGATCCGCGACTTCGCGGCGTCGCTCAGCTTGGCGCTGTCCTTGCTGAACAGCACCTCGGCCTGGAGGGCGAAGGTGACGTCCGCGTTGGTGTCCTCCCTGCGCTCGTCACCGCTCTGGTCCTCCACGACCGACTTGATGTCCAGGACCTTGGGCGCGGCGAGGGTGGCGCCCTCGGGGAGCTTGAGGTCGGGGTCGGTCGGGTCGATCTTCATCGGGGCGGAGGCGGAGGGCTCGGTGCCCGGGGGGACGCTCGGGGCGCCGCCGTCGGCGCGGGCGGCCGTCGCGCCGTAGAAGTTCGTGACGAGGAGGAGCGTGGCGGCGCCCAGGGTCAGGGGCAGGCGTGGTGTGGTCACTGCGGCCTCACCCGGAGATCTTGATCGTGCCGCTGGAGAAGGTGGGGAGCTGGAGGGTCACGTCGGTGGTGTCGGCGGGGGGTGCGGGGAACTGCATGAAGACGGGGATGGTCTGGCCGGCCTGGATCTGCGTGAGTCCGGTCGTGGTGAGCGGACGGCCGTCCGTGTCCCGAAGCACGTAGTACCGCTTCTTCCCCTTGGAGTCCACCAGAGTGGCGCCGCCGAACGACGTGTCGTGGCGTGCAATCTCGGTCTCGTCGCCCCGCAGAGCCACAGGGACGACGACCATTTGGGAGCCGTCGTTCTTGAGGTTCGCGTTGACGGTGAGGAAGCCGCCAGAGTCCCGGACAGCGGAGGTCACTTGAAGGACCAGGCCGGAAGGACCCTGGAGTTCGGCAAGGGGGGCCGCGGACTGCCCCTCCTGCGCACTCGGCTGGGATCCACCACTCGGAGAGGCCGAAGCCGACGCGCCGGGTTTCTTGTCGCCGCCGTCACCACCGCCGCCGCATCCGGCCACGCCGAAAGCCAGACCTGCTGCGACGGCCACCGCCACCATCCCCCTGCGAGCCGTCGCAGTGCACCGAATGCTCATCGCTCCGCTTCTTTCTTCACTCGTCGATTCGCTTGTCAGTCGGCCAGGTGGACGTCGAAGAGGTCCTCGGGGCCCGGGAGATGCGTGAGATCGGTCGGGTCCAGGGTCCAGTTCCGATCCCTGCAGGTGAGTTCGGGCAGTACGCCCGCCGTGCCCGTCAGCGTGAACGTGCAGAGCGGATCGATCACGGCGGTGGCGTGCGCCGTCGACCTCATGTTCTCCGTACCGGGCACGACGGAGTCCCCGACGGTCTTGTTCGTCTCGGCGTCGACCTTGTAGCTCAGCGGAGGCTCGGGCGTGCACTGGGCCGTCGCGTCGTTCTGTGCCGCCAGTTCGGTGGCCCGCCAGCAGGAGTCGGCCACCGACACGTTGCCGTTGAATATGTCCTGCCACTTGGTCGGGTCGAGTACGTCCTTCACCCACTGGTCCGCAAGCTCGTCACGGGTGTTCACGGCCGCGGCGAGCGCCGCCGCGTCGGCGGCCGTCTGGGCGCCGTTCCGGTTCACCGCGGCCTGACCGACCGCAAGGTAGGCGAACGCGAGAAAGAGCAGGCCGCCCACTACGGTGATGTAAATGGGGAAGGCCTGCCCGGAGTCGCCGTAACGACGGACGCGTGTCACACGATTTTGGCGATCTGGTTCAGGATGGCCTGCAGCACCGCGTTCCCGATACTCGTTCCGGTCACCGCCAGCACGATCGCCACCACCACCGCGATGATTCCCAGGTACTCGACCGCGGTCTGCCCCCGGTCGTCGGCGCGCCGCTGCATCGCAACAAGCATCCTCAACATCAGGTCGCTCATGGTGCTCCCCTCCGGGTTCGGTACCGATCGTGGCACCGTACGGCGGAACATACCCTTCGGTGGAGGGTCTCAGGACCCAAATCCGGACCCAGTTCATCCGCAGCTCACCCCCAGCCACTTGGCCGTCGCCTGGGCGCGGGTGGTGGTGTGGAGCTTGGCGAAGATGCGGTTGATGTGGTTCTTGACCGTCTTCTCGCTGATGAAGCAGACGGCGGCGATCTGCCGGTTGTCCATGCCGGTCGCTATGAGGTCCATGATCTCCGCCTCCCTGCCGCTCAGTTGAAACCGGGACTGGGTAGACTGTCTCACATTTGATTGCATGTGCGAAGCTCTTTGGGGAGAGAAATTACCCCGGGAGTCTTTTAGTTCTTCTTGCCGGTGTGCAGTCGCAGCGTTCCTGATGTGCGCCAGCAACGCCTTTGTGGCCGTCGGTGTGAAGTGCGGTCGGCCCGCGCCCACGTCCCGTACCGCCTGGGTCAGCTGGGCGGTGGTGAACTCGCCGTGGACCAGGTAGCCGGCGGCGCCCAGGCGTACGGCCTCCTGGACGAGGGCCGTCTCGTCGCTGTACGTCAGCATCATGACCGGGGCGAGCCTGACCAGATGGGGCAGTGCCGCCATGCCGTCGACGCCCGGCATGCGGACGTCGAGGAGGATGACGTCGGGGCGGTGGCGCAGGGCCGCCTCGTACGCCGCGCGGCCGTCCTCGGCCTCGGCCACCACCGTGAGGTCGTCCGGTGCCGAGAGGATCGTCGTGAGGCCCGCGCGGATCACCGGGTTGTCGTCGGCCACCAGGACGCGCAGGGCCGGCGGCGGGGGGTCCGCCTGCTCCGGGAAGGGGGGCTGCGGCATCGAGGGGCCTCCTCTCGTCTCCGTCATGGCAGGGGGAGCTCCACTCGGACCTCCGTGCCCCGGTCCACCGACAGCTCGATGCGGGCGCCCACCGACGCCGCCCGTTCCGTCATGCCGAGCAGGCCGAAGTGCCCGGCGCGGCCCAGGTCTTCGGGCGTCGCGTCCGCGGGGAGCCCCCGGCCGTCGTCGTGGATCGTCAGCAGCAGGTGGGTCGAGTTCGTCTCGGCGCGTACGTCGACCCGGGTGGCCCGCGCGTGACGGTGCGCGTTCTCCAGCGCCTCCGCCGCGATGCTCAGCAGCTCGCGGGAGGTGGCGGCGGGCAGCGGGACGGGAGTGGCCGGGCCGTCGTACGTCGCGCGGAGGGCCGTGCGTGCGGTGAAGTCGGAGACCAGCGCGCTGAGTTGAGGCAGGACGTCGGGGGCTGCGCCGTCCGGCTGTGCGCGCAGGTCCGTCAGGAGGTCACGGGACTGGGCGGCCGCCCTGCGGGCCGCGTTCGCCACCAGATCCGCCTGCTGGCCGATCAGCGCCGGGTCCAGGCGGTCCGGGGACGCGGCCGCCGACTGCGCGAGGCCGTCCGCGATCAGGGCGACGCCGTACAGGGTCTTGGTCACCGTGTCGTGCATCTCGCGGGCCAGCCGGACGCGTTCGGCGCTCACCGCCTCCGTCGCGGCCAGCCGGGCCCTGGTCTCGGCCAGCGCCTCGGTGGCGGTGCCGAAGCGGAGCATCAGCGTGCGCAGGGTCGAGCCCATCGCGCCGGTGATGACGCAGAGGCCGGGCAGCAGGAGGGACTCGGCCACGACCGTGTGGTGCCGCAGGGTCGCCTGGACGAGCAGCAGGATCAGGGATTCGAGTGACGCGAAGACGGCCGCTCCGCGCCAGCTGTAGAGGAGGCCGGCGAGGAGCGGGGTGCAGACGCTGACGTACGCCAGGGTGGTGTCGGGGCCCGCCGAGACCAGGAGGAGGGAGCCGAAGAGGGCGTCGACGGCCAGCAGGGCGGGGTGGCGCAGGAGGAGGGGGCCGAAGCGCTGCCAGTCCCGGAACAGGACGTACGAGACCATGAAGGTGACGACCACCGCCGAGCCGACCAGGCGGGCGCCGAGGCCGGGGGTGGCGTTGAGGAGAGCCGCGGGGGTGGCCACGGCGATCATCGCGAGCCGGAAGCCGAAGACCTGCCGGCACATCGCCTGGAGTGCCCGGACCTCGACCTTCGTCCCCCGCTCGCCGCCCCCACCGCTCCCAGCCTGCTCGGCCCGCCCATCCCGCCCGGCCTGCTCGGCCCGCCCATCCCGCCCGGCCTGCTCGGCCCGCCCATCCCGCCCGGCCCTCTCGGCCCGCCCATCCCGCCCGGCCCTCTCGGCCCGCCCGTCCCCCTCGGCCCACTCGGCCCACTCGGCCCTTCCGGCCCTCCCGGCCCGCTCGTCTGCCTCCCTCGGCGGCACGGTCGTAGTCACCCCCGTCTACTTCCCCGTGACCGACCCGAAGTTGATGCCCGAGCCCAGCAGCAGTCCCGTCGCGAGCAGGAGCATCGTCGCCGGGACCATGAACGTGGTGATCATCAGCGTCGCCTTCGGGACCGCCCGGGCCGCCTTGCGGCGGGCGTTCTGGGCGTCCGTGCGGCGCATGTCCTTGGCCAGCGCGACCAGGGTGTCCACGATCGGTGCGCCCAGTTCCTCGCCCTGCTGGAGCGCCGTCACGAACATCGCGACCTGTTCCGAGTCGTTCCGCCTCCTGAGCTCCGTGAAGGCCTGGCGGCGGCTCATCCCCAGGTCCATCTGGCGCAGGGTGATGTGCAGTTCGTCCGCCCACGGCCCCTCGTAGTGCGTGGCGACCCGGTCCAGCGCCTGGCGGAAGCCGAGGCCCGCGCCCACCACCACCGCGAGGACGTCCAGGAAGTCCGGCAGGGTGCGTTCGATGACGTCCTTGCGGACGCGGATCGCCGACCAGATGCCGACCTCGGTCCAGAACGCGCCGAACAGGAGCAGGACCAGGGCGATCAGGTACTGGCCGCGCAGGAGGAAGACCAGGAAGCCGGTCCCGCCGAGCGCGCCGTAGACCGCGCGGCGGGCAGCGTAGCGGTCGATGGTGAGGCCGCCGGGGTTGCCCGCCAGGTCGATCTTGCGCCGGTACTTGGCGACCAGCCGCGGCCCCATCAGGCGGAGCACCGCGGGGGCGTAGCGCATGCCCATGCGGTCGATGAGGGAGTTGGCGGCGCCGGTGCGGGTGGCGCCGATCTCCAGGGCTGTCGCGAGGTCGGTGGGGAGCTTGACCTCCGCGCGGTACATGCGGACGCCCGCGAACACCCCGTAGACGCCGAGGGCCATCAGGAGCGCCAGGAGCAGTGCCATCTTCACGACCCCCTACACGTCGATCCGGCTCAGGCGCCGGATCAGGACGAAGCCGACCGCGTACAGGCCGAAGGCGATGACGACCGCTCCCTGGCCGAGCGCGGAGCCCGTCATGCGGTCCAGCGTGCCGCTCTTGACCCCGTTCATCAGGAACAGGGCGCCGATGCCGAGGACGGGGACGGCGTACGACGTCATCGTCACCTGGGACAGCTGCGTGCGGATCTCGCGGCGGGTCTCCTTGCGCTCCTCCAGGGTCTCGGTGAGGTTGCGCAGGGCGGACACCACCTGGCCGCCCGCCCTGTTGGAGAGGACGAGGGTGGTGACGAGGACGACCAGTTCACGGGAGGGGAGGCGTTCCGCCAGTTCGCCGAGCGCGTCGTCCAGGGAGTGGCCGATCGCCAGCTGGTCGGCGACCTTGCCCAGTTCCTCGCCCGCGGGGGCCTCCAGTTCCTCCGCCGCCATGCCGATCGCGGTGCGCAGGGCGAGGCCGGCGTGGGTGGCGTTGGCGAGGATGCGGGCGAGTTCGGGGAGTTGGCCGATGAACCGTTCGATGCGTTTCTGGCGCTGCCAGTTGAGGAACTGGACGGCGGCGAAGACACCGAGCAGGCCGGCGATCGGGCCGAAGAAGGGGGCGAGGGCGGCCTGGCCGATGAGCCAGAGGGCCACGACGGCCGCCAGCATGTAGGCGAAGAACTCGCCGGGCGTCACGTCCAGGCCGGTGGCCGCGAGGCGGAGTTCGAGGCGGCGGCCGACCCCGGTGCCGCGCAGCCGGCGGTCGAGGGTGCGGAAGCGGCGCCGGCGGCCGGACAGCGGCACCTGACCGGTGCCGGAGAGGCGGTCCACCAGGGCGGCGCGCTGGGCCCGGCCGGAGGCGTAGCTGTGCAGGCCCACCACGGCCAGCAGACACGCCAGCAGCGTGACCCCGGTGGTCAGGGTGACGAGGTCGTGCAGAGGCATGGGGCTACCTCGCTTCTCGGGTGGTGAGCTGGTCGAGGTGCTGGGCCACGCCGAAGGCCTGCGGGATCGGCTGGCTCGCCATGTAGAGGCGGTCGGCGGTGCGGCGCGGGAGCGGGAAGTACTGGAAGGCGCCGTGGACCCGGCCGTCGTGGGTCATGGGCAGGGCGTCGAAACGGGCCACGGTCGCCAGCCGGTACGGCTCGCTGCCGTGGCTGTCGAGTACGGCGATCTCGGTGATCCGGCGGGCGCCGTCGGCGAACCGGGTGAGCTGGACGATGACGTCGACGGCGCTGTTGATCTGGTCGTGCAGGGCGACGAAGGGGACCTCGACGTCCGACATGGAGGCCAGCGTCTGGAGCCGGGTCAGGGCATCCTCGGCGCTGTTGGCGTGGACTGTGGCGAGCGACCCGTCGTGGCCGGTGGACATGGCCTGGAGCATGTCGAGGGACTCGCCGCCGCGGACCTCACCGACCACGATCCGGTCGGGGCGCATCCGCAGCGAGTTGCGGACGAGGTCGCGGATGGTGACCTGGCCCTTGCCCTCGACGTTCGCGGGCCGGGACTCCAGGCGGACCACGTGCGACTGCTGGAGCTGGAGTTCGGCGGAGTCCTCGATGGTGATGATGCGCTCGTGGGCGGGGATGAGGCCGGAGAGGGCGTTGAGGAGGGTCGTCTTGCCGGTGCCGGTGGCCCCGGAGACGATGATGTTGGACTTCGCCTGCACCAGGCCCGCCAGCAGGAACACCATGGGCTCGTCGAGCGAGCCGAAGCCGATCAGCTCCTGGAGGGTGAAGGAGCGCGGGAAGCGGCGGATGGTGAGGGTGGGGCCGGTGAGCGAGAGCGGCGGGATGATGACGTTGACACGTTCGCCGGAGGGCAGGCGGGCGTCGACCATGGGGTTGGACTCGTCGACGCGGCGGTTGACCGTCGAGACGATCCGTTCGATGGTCTGCATCAGCTGGTCCGCCGAGACGAAGCGCAACGGCAGCTGCTCCACCCGGCCGCCGCGTTCCACGAAGATCGCGTCGGGGCCGTTCACCATGATCTCGGTGATCGACGCGTCTTCGAGGAGCGGTTCCAGGATGCCGAGCCCCAGTGCCTCGTCGACCACGCGGCGGATCAGCTGGGAGCGTTCCACCGTGGACAGGACCGGGCCCTCGCGGCTGATGATGTGACCGAGGACGCGTTCGAGACGGGCCCGGCGCTCGGCGGCGGCCAGCGCGCTCATCTCCGCGAGGTCGATCTCCTCCAGGAGTTTGGCCCGGTACGAGGAGACCAGGTGGCCGTCCTCGCCCCGGCTGCCGTTCTCCTCGGGGGAGTTGATGCGTGCCCGCAGGCTCATGGTGCCGTGCTCCTCGTTCCGTGGTCGACGGGCATCGTGGCGGACTTGGTGGCGTTGCCCAGGTCCCAGACGATCTTCGGGATGTGGACGGTGGCGGTGACGGTGACGGAGTCGCCGCCGCCGGAGGAGGCGCAGCTCACGTCGATCCCGCCGCTGACCGCGCCGGCGCAGGCGGCGCCGACGTCCTGTTGCAGGGAGGCGGCGCGGGCACCGGCCCGGGCCGCCGTCCCGGCCTGCTCGGCGGCGTAGGCGACGGCACCGAGCTGGATGCCGGCCAGGCCGACGACGAGGAGGATCGGGACGAAGCCGAGGTACTCGACGGCGACCTGGCCGCGGTCGCGGGGCCGCCGACGGGAGTCCGGTGGGGGGTTCGGACGGGGGTTCGTCAACGCTTCACCTCCTCCACCGTGCCGGCGTGGCCGTGCACGGTGACCGGGAAGTCGATCGTGCCGGGGAACAGGACCGGGACGCGCAGGGAGACGTCCGCGACGACCGTGCCGGTGCCGCCGCAGCGGTCCACCGTGGCGCCCTCCCGCCAGGCGCCGGAGAGGTCCTTCAGGGCGGCGGCCTGGCAGACGCCGAAGCGTTCGCCGCGCGGCACGGCCGTGCCGGCGCGGGCGCCCTCGTCGGCGGCGTTCCCGGCGAGGGTGAAGGCGTAGCCGGTGAGGACGGCCTGCCAGACGAGGACGAGGGTGAGGATGATGACCGGCGTCATGCCGATGAGCTCGATGGAGACCTGGCCGCCGTCGCGCGGTCGCCGGTCGGGTGCGGGTGCGTGGGGGCCGGTCGCGCAGTCCCCCGCGCCCCTGAGGGGGCGCTCACGGTGGCGCCCTGCTTCTAGGGGCGCGGGGAACTGCGCGGGCAACCCCCGCCTGGCCGCACCCGACCGACGCCCCGCACGCCCCCTCACGGCAGTTCCTTCCGGCGCCGGAATCCCACGGACGCCCTGCGCGGCACCGTCCGCTCCCCCGTCCGCAGCAGCCCCAGCTCCCCCGCCAGCGCCCACAGCGCCTGCCGTACGGTGCTGCGCGCGTCCAGCTCGTGCATCCGCCCGGCGTCCACCGCCCCTTGGAGTTCCTTGAAGTTGGCGGGGACCGGGGTGCCCGCGACCGCCGTCCCGGTGATCCGCTGGATCAGGGCCGGCTGGATCTCGGTGGCCCTCGTGTACCGGTTCACCACCACCGTGGTCTCCTCCGCCTTGCGGATCTGCAGCCGGTCCCACATCCGCACCGTGCGCTTGGCGGCGCGGACGGCGACCACGTCCGGCGTGGTGACCAGCAGGGCCAGGTCCGCGGTCTCCACGGCCGCCGCCCCGGCCCCGCCGAGCTGGGCGCCGCAGTCCACGACCACCACCTCGTAGCGGGAGCGCAGGGCGCTGAGGATCTGGCGGGCGGCGCGGTCGGTGACCTCCTCGCCGCGTTCGCCCTCGGCGGGCGCCAGCAGCAGCGCCAGCCCGGAGTCGTGGCGGAAGACGGCCTCGGCCATGACGCGTGGGGAGATGTCGCCCACCGCGGCGAGGTCGGCGACCGAGCGGCGGAACTGGACGTCCAGGTAGGAGGCGATGTCCCCGGTCTGGAGGTCGAGGTCGACCAGGGCGGTGGGGTGGCCGGAGGCCTGCGCGGCGAGGGCGATCTGGACCGCGACCAGGGTCGCGCCGGTGCCGCCCTTCGCGCCGCTGACGGTGACGACGGTCCCGCCGACGCCGGCCAGGACGTCGGCGCCGTGGCCGAGGTGCCGTCGTACGCCCGTGGACCACTGGGCGACGGCCTGCACGCGGCCCGCCAGTTCCTCGTAGCCCAGCGGGAGCCCGACCAGGCCGCGGGCGCCGGAGTCCATCGCGGCGGCGAACAGGCCGGGGCTGGTGTCGGTGGTGACGAGGACGACGCCCACGGCGGGGAAGCGGAGCGCGACCTCGCGGATCAGTTCCAGGGCCGGGACCGGGCCGATGCGTTCGTGGACGACGACGACCTCGGGGAGTTCGTCGACCGACTCGGCGGCGAACCGGGCGAGCAGGTCCACGAGCTGGGTGGAGTCCACGACGGGGGCCAGCGGTTCGGCGTCCGGGAGCTGGCTGAGCAGGGAGACCAGGGACCGGGCGGAGTCCGCGTCACCGACGGCGGGGAGGATCCTGATGGGCATGCGAGGCGCCTCTCACTTGTCCGTCGCGAGTTCGTACGTACGGTCCTTGTCCGGCACGCTGGTCGTGGTGCCGGGGGCGACCAGGGCGAGCCGGACCCGCTGGGCGAAGGACTCCGCGTAGGTGAGGCGCTGGGCGTCGAGCGTGGACAGCGCGAAGGTGATGGGGACGGCGTCGGTGGGCTGCTGGTTGCGGTCCGCCGGGTCGACGTAGCTGAGCTGGGCGCCGACGTCCAGGACCCGGGCGTTGGTCACGATGATCTTCGACTGGTCGGGGGCGCTGGCCTGCTTGCCCTGGAAGGTGGCGTAGACGTTGACCAGGGCGCCCGGGGTGATCTTGCCGGCCACGCCGGTGGCCGCGTCGATCATGATGGCGACCTCCTGCTCGCCCGGTTTCAGCTCGGGCTGGTCGACGACCATGTCGGTCTGGAGCAGGGAGCCCTTCTTCAGCGTGGTGACCGCGATCTTGCCCTGGATCTCGCCGAGGCTGGTGACGGCGTTGGCGGAGAGCCACCGCTTGGGCATCTCGACCTTCTGGAACTGTCCCGCGGTGAGTGTCGTGTACGGCTTGACGTCCGACCGGACCTTGTACGCGGTGACCTCGGGGCCGACCTGCGACTTCACGTCGTCGATGACGGAGAGCACGCCGGCGAAGGCGGCGAGCGCGCAGAGCACCGACAGGATCAGGAGTATCACGCCGCGGCGCTGACGGGAGTTCATGGACCGTGCGACCTCATCGGGGAAGCGGAGGAAGTGGGGGAACCGTGCGGTGGGCGGTACGGGTTCGTCCGGGGCGGCCGCCGCCCCGGCCGTCAGGCGGGCATGCGCTGTTCCAGGGCGCGGGGCGCGGGCGGATCGTAGACGGGCGGGGTGGCGGAGCAGAAGACGCAGCGGTCGCCGATGACGTCGATGCCGCACCAGTGACAGCTGGTCTGCCGTACGGAGGTGACCAGTTGGTAGAGGACCGACAGGTCGGCGAGGTAGCTGGTGAACTCGATCAGCCGGCCGGTCCCCCACCACTGGGCCGACTCGGCGGGCAGCGGGGTCTCGCGCAGGCCGTGCGCGCCCCAGGACGTGGCGAGGCCGCCGATCCAGTCCGACTGCAACTGGCCCCTGGCGACGAGCAGCCAGGTGCTGAACTCGGGGCCGCCCAGCACGGCGTCCGGGCCGACGCGGACCAGCTGCGGTTCGGGGTGTGCGACGACCGCGAACTGGGTTCCGGGCACCCAGGACTTGGCGTGCGCCTTGAGGGTGACCGGGACCCGGTCCAGCTTGGCGACCGAGCCGAGGACGGCGCCGCAGTGGAGGTAGTGGGTGAGCAGCCGGCCGGCCGAGGCGAGCACGCCGGGGCTGAGGTCGCAGGTGGCGAGCTGCCGCAACTGCCGGGCCAGCACGGCGATGCCGAGGGGTGGCAGGTCCGGGCGGAAGAGCGCGATCCGGTCGCTCTCCAGGAGGGAGCGCAGGGTGTGCAGGCGCCGGGTGACGGTGTCCGGCACGGCGCCGGAGTACACGACGACCACATGTCCGTACTGCTCGATGAGGGCCACGAACTCGGCGAGGGTCTGTTCGAGCGGGCGCTTGTCGAGGTCCTTCAGGACGATCGCGGGCATGGTCCGCTCGTCCTGCACCGGCAGCGCCATGTCGGCGCTGGTCACGGCAATGGCAGTTGGCACGCGCAGCTCCCCGCTCTTCACACCCCGGCGGCTCACCGGTGTTACTCCAGAGAGCCGGGACGACTTCATTGCGTGACTACCTCAGCACTGTAACCACGCCTCTGTGGCCGGAGAACAGCGTTTGTGCAGCTGTCTGGGATCTGTGACCACACAACCAGCTCCAAATCGGGACAGGTTGAGCATATGACCGGGGCCTGAGGCGGTACGAAATTTGGTCTGGACCTATTGACAGGAGAATTGGTCTGGACCAACTTGTTTGTCATGCCCAGACTCATCCCCCGACCGGCGTCCCCCGGCACCGGACGGCGACGCCTCCGCACCTGGTCGGCCGTGGCCACCCTCGCCACGGCCCTCGCGATGGCGGGCCTGACCGCCGCCCCCGCCTCCGCCGCCGACGTCAACAACGCGAAGAACCCCGGCTTCGAGTCGGGCCTGTCCGGCTGGACCTGCTCCGCGGGCAGCGGCACGACGGTCTCCTCCCCCGTCCACTCGGGCAGCGCCGCGCTGAAGGCGACCCCGGCCGGGCAGGACTACGCCCAGTGCGGCCAGACGGTCGCGGTGAAGGCCAACTCGACCTACACGCTGAGCGCCTGGGTGCAGGGCGGCTACGCCTACCTGGGCGTGACCGGCACCGGCACCACGGACGTCTCCACCTGGACCCCGGACTCCGCGTCCTGGAAGCAGCTCTCGACGACGTTCACCACCGGTTCCTCGACCACCTCGGTCACGGTCTGGACCCACGGCTGGTACGGCCAGGCCGCCTACTACGCCGACGACGTCTCGGTCTACGGCCCCGACGGCGGAGGCGGCTCAGGACCGGGCCCGACCGTCCCGGCGACCCCCGCGGGCCTCGCGGTCTCCGGTACGACGTCGTCCTCGGCGTCCCTGTCCTGGGGCGCGGTGTCCGGCGCGACCGGCTACAACGTCTACCAGAACGGCGCCAAGGTCTCGGCGGTCACCGGCGCCTCGGCCACCGTCACCGGACTCGCGGCCTCGACGTCGTACTCCTTCCAGGTCACCGCGACGAACTCGGCCGGTGAGTCGGCGAAGTCGGCGGCGGTGACGGCGACGACCACCGCGACCGGCACGGGGGGCGGCGGCGCCCTGCCCAAGCACGCGGTCACGGGCTACTGGCAGAACTTCAACAACGGCGCCACCGTGCAGAGGATCTCGGACGTGCCGTCCTCGTACGACATCGTCGCCGTGGCCTTCGCGGACGCGACCGGCACCCCGGGCGCGGTGAGCTTCAGCCTCGACTCGGCCGGGCTCGGCGGCTACACCGTCGACCAGTTCAAGGCCGACATCAAGGCCAAGCAGGCGGCCGGCAAGAAAGTGATCATCTCGATCGGCGGCCAGAACGGCACGGTCTCGGTGAGCGACTCGGCGTCCGCCACGAACTTCGCCGACTCCGTGTACGCGCTGATGCAGACGTACGGCTTCGACGGCGTCGACATCGACCTGGAGAACGGTCTCAACGCCACCTACATGAGCCAGGCGCTGCGCGCGCTGTCGGCGAAGGCGGGCTCGTCGCTGATCATCACCATGGCCCCGCAGACGATCGACATGCAGTCGACGTCCAACGCGTACTTCCAGACGGCCCTGAACATCAAGGACATCCTCACCGTCGTCAACATGCAGTACTACAACAGCGGTTCCATGCTGGGGTGCGACGGCAAGGTGTACAGCCAGGGCTCGGTGGACTTCCTCACCGCGCTGGCCTGCATCCAGTTGCAGGGCGGGCTCGCGCCGTCCCAGGTGGGTCTCGGTCTGCCGGCCTCGACCAGCGCGGCGGGCAGCGGCTACGTGTCGCCGACCGTGGTGAACAACGCGCTGGACTGCCTCACCAAGGGCACCAACTGCGGCTCCTTCAAGCCGTCGACGACGTATCCCGCCCTGCGCGGTGCGATGACCTGGTCGACCAACTGGGACGCGTCCGCCGGGAACGCGTGGTCGTCCTCGGTGGGCGCCCACGTGCACGCCCTGCCGTAACGGCTGAGGGTTCCCGGCGGCCCAGCGCGCCGCCGGGACCGGGGCCGCGGGGCGCTACGGCTGCCGCCGACCGCAGCCGTCGCACCCGCAGGTGCCGAGCTCGAACCACACGGTCTTGCCCGGCCCTTCCTGGTGGCAGCCCCAGCGCCGGGCGAGTGCGTCCACCAGGTACATCCCCCTGCCGCCCTCCGCGAGGCCCGCGTCCAGGACCCGCGGCGGGCGGCGGTCCTCGTCGGTGACCTCGCAGCGCAGCAGTCCGTGCGAGGCCGACAGGGTGAGCCGGAAGCGGCTCGCCGCATGGCACAGCGCGTTCGCCGCCAGCTCGCCGGCCAGCAGCTCGCACACGTACGCCACGTCGTCCTGGTCGGCCAGCCCCCACTCCTCCAGCTGCCGCCGCACCGCCGCCCGGGCGTCGCCCGCCGCCGTCGGACGCGGCTCGTACTCGACACTCAGATGCCCGGCCCGGGTCGGGGGCTGCGGATACGCGGCGTACGGGGGGCCGGTGTCCGGCAGCCGGCCACCGAAGGGTTGCAGCATGCCGTCCAGCGTGCCGGTGACCGGCTCCCCGCACAGGGGGAGGAATACCTGATCGGGTACCCGCGTACGGGGAGCCTCGGCAGTACGCGCGTACGGCGTCCCGCTCACGCGTACTGGACGCGGATCCTCGCCCCGTCGCCCATCACCCCGTCCCGCACGTCGACGTACGCGCACACCTGGCGGGTGAACCACAGACCCTGCCCGGGCTCCGGGTCCCCGCTGCCCGGCGGCACGAACCCGGCCAGCGGATCCGCCACGGCCCGGCACAGCCGCAGTTCGCAGACGCAGCCCGGGGCCTCGCCCCAGGCGAGGAACTCGATGACGGGTCCGTGCGCCTCGGCCGCCTCGGCCACCGCCCGCGTGAACAGCTCCGCCTCCGCGGGCGCGAGCCCCTGCCCGGCGGCCCAGTCCCGCACCCCCTCCACCGCCGTCAGCCGGACGGCCGACCGCGGGGACGGCGCCAACGGCACGGCGTCCAACTCCTTCACCAGTACCTCCGGTTGCTCGTACACCCCGGTGCCGGGGTGGGCACGGCGGGCCGCGTCGACCACGGCGTCGCCGGCCGTCCGGGTGTCGTACGCGCACATGGCCGTGGTGGCGAAGGGGGCGAACAGCAGGTTGGCGAGGGACTCGTAGCGGATCCACTCGGCGCTCTCCCGGACCGAACGGCCCGCGCGTCCGGCCCAGTCGGGCTCCATGAGCAGGTGGACGCGGCCGCCGGGTCCGGCGTTCGCCGCGAGGAAACCGGCGCCCTGCGCCACGGCGTTGGCGGCCGTGCCGGTGTACCAGTCGGTGTGGTCGATGAAACCGACGTCCTTGGCGTCGGTGCCGAGCGCGTCGCGCAGGACGGCCAGGTGGGCCGGTGCGGCGATGGCGACCGGCGGCGGCTCGTCCGGCGCGGCCAGGCCCTCGGCGAGGAACGGCAGGGCGGCCGCGAGGAACGCGTCGTCCGAGCCGAACACGGCCATCCGGTGGTCGAACCGCCCCTGGGCCGCGGCGGGGCGGGCGCTCGTACTGCTGCTCATCGGGTCTCCATTGCGTCAGCGCCGGGCGGTCACCCAGGCGGCGATCTGGCTGCGGTTGCGGAAGCCGAGCTTGCCGAGGATGCGTTCCACGTGGCCCTCGGCGGTACGGCGGGCGATCACCAGGCGGTCGGCGATCTGCTGGTTGCCGAGCCCCTCGGCGACGAGTTCGGCGACCTCGGTCTCGCGGCGCGTGAGCCGGACCGGAGCCGTCCCCGGCTCCGGGCGCGTCCGGGGCCCCGGCGGCCGCTCGTCGAGCGCGTAGGCCACGATCTCCTCCAGAGCCGACGCGCCGCCCCTGTCGTACGCGGCCTCGAACCGGTCCGGCCCGAGGGCGGTCCTCGCGTGCTCCTCGCAGGCCCGGCGGACCGAGTTGAGGGCGATGGAGCCCCAGCGGTCGCGGTCGATGTCGGACCAGACGCGGTCGGCGCCGCCGAGGAGTACGGCGGTGCGCTCGGCGGCGCCCAGTCCGTCGGCGATCCTCGCGAGCAGGTCCAGGGTCAGCCCGATGCCGATCACGTCGTGGACGTCGAGTTTGCGGCGCAGCGCCTCACGGGCGTGCGGCTCGGCCCGGCGCCAGTCGGCGCGGACGGCGTGGGCGAGGGCGAGGATGCGCAGCACGTAGGAGCGGACCCAGTCCTCGCCGTGCGCCTCGCAGAGCCGCACGGCCCGCGCACAGACGGCGACGGCCCGCTCGGCGCCGCCCAGGAAGGCGTGCGCACAGGCGAGTTCGACCAGGTCCAGGCCGTGCAGGCTGAGGTGCTGGCCGGGTACGGGCCCCCGGGCGACGGTGGTCTCGAAGTGGGCGCGGGCGGCGGGCAGGTCGTCGGCGAACAGCTGCACGACCCCGATCACGTAGTCGGCGTGGGCGGCTTCCGCCGGGTCGCCGAGCCGCTCGGCGAGGGCACGTGCCTCGCGGGCCCGGCGCAGGCCCCGGGTGAGGTCCTCGGGGCTGCCGGCGAGCAGGGCGGAGACCCAGAGGGCACGGGCGCGTTCG
Source organism: Streptomyces sp. NPDC006655 (assembly GCF_040703965.1). Lineage (NCBI taxonomy): Bacteria > Bacillati > Actinomycetota > Actinomycetes > Kitasatosporales > Streptomycetaceae > Streptomyces > Streptomyces sp. NPDC006655. Next base: position 106,750 of record NZ_JBEYJU010000009.1, read on the forward strand.
GGGGTCGGCTCGGGGTTGGCTGCGAGGGCGCGGTCGAGCCAGTGGCGGCCCTCGCGCGGGGCTCCGCAGGCATGCCAGTAGAACCAGAGGGTGCCCGCGAGCCGCAGCCCGGCGTGCACCCGGCCGGGGGTGGCGAGGCTGAAGTCGAGGGCGGCGCGCAGGTTGTCCTGGTCGGCGCGGAGCCGGGCGACGGTCTCCCGCTGGCCGGGCCCGAACCAGGCCGCCTCGCAGGCGGCCGCGTGTTCCTGGACCCGGTTCAGGTGCCGGAGCCGGGCGGCGGCCTCCTCGCCGGGGCGTTCCCGGAGCCGGTCGAGGCCGTACTGGCGGAGGGTGTCGAGGAGCCGGTAGCGGGCGGGGCCGCCGGCCGGGGCCTCCTCGCGGGTGAGGACGGACTTGTCGACCAGTCCGGCCACGGCTTCCAGGACGTCCGGCGGGCGCAGGTCGTGGCAGACGGCTTCGGCCGTCTCCAGGTCGAAGCCGCCGGCCAGCACCGAGAGCCGCGCCCACGCCGACCGCTCAGGACCGGTGCACAGCTCATGGCTCCAGTCGACGGCCGCGCGCAGCGTCTGGTGGCGGGGCAGGGCCGCGGGGCTGCCTGCGGTCAGCAGCCGGTAGCGGTCGTCGAGGCGGGCCAGGAGCTGGTCGAGGCCGAGGACGCGCATCCGGACGGCGGCGAGTTCGATGGCGAGGGGCAGCCCGTCGAGGCGACGGCACAGCCGGGCGACGGTGGCCCGGTTGGCGGGGGTGAGCCGGAAACCGGGGAGCACGGCGGCGGCACGGTCGGCGAAGAGGGCGAGGGCGGGGTGGGAGCTGGGCGCCGAGAGGTCCCCGTCCGGGTCGGGGACCGCCAGCGGCCGCACTTCCAGGAGGTGTTCCTCGGTGAGCCCGAGGCGGTGCCGGCTGGTGGCGAGGACCCGGACCGCGGTGGTGCCGTGCAGCAGGGCGGCGGCGAGACCGGCGCAGGCGGCGAGCAGGTGCTCGCAGTTGTCCACGACGAGCAGCAGGCGGCGGTCGCGCAGCCGCGCCACGAGCGCGTCCAGGGGCGGCCGGGCGGAGTGGTCGTGCAGTCCGAGGGCGTCGGCCGCGGCCAGCGGGACGAGTTCCGGGTCGCGCAGGCCGGCGAGGGCGACGTGGCGGACGCCGTCGGGGAAGGCGCGGGCGACCCGGGCCGCGATGTGCGTGGCGAGCCGGGTCTTGCCCACGCCGCCGGGGCCGGTGAGCGTGACGAGGCGGGCCTTCGCCAGCAGCTCACGGCCGGCGGCCTGTTCGTCCCGCCGGTCGACGAAGCTGGTCGTCTCGACCGGCAGGTGGCAGCCCCCGCTCGGCGCCGGTCCGCCCATGATCAGCGAGCCCTCCTCTCGGCCGTGGGTCCACGGTGCCGTGGCGGGCCGGGGAGGGACAGGCGGGGGTCACGCCGGCGAGTGCACTTCGGGAAGGGCCGGGTCCCCGGGCTGCGGGTGGGCTATAGTGCGGCGCTTTCGTTCGGCCCTTCAGCACGGGGCCGTCGGGCCGGCCGACGCTCAGTCGGACTCGGCCTCGCCGGCTTCCCCGCCGCCCTCGCCGTCCGTGCCCTCCTCGAAGTACGCGTCCAGGACGGCGTCGAGCTGCTCCTCCCACTCCTGGAAGCGGGAGCGGGACGTCGCCTCGATCTCGATGGGGTACCAGCGGCGGTCCGGGGTGTGGACGGTGATCGTGAAGCGCTTGCCGAAGCGCGGTGTCTCCGTCTCGACCGCGCCGATCTCGTCCCAGCGGAACTCGCACTTCTCCTCGTCGAGGCTGAGCCGCACACCGGCCGCGTCCGCCACTATCCGCGCACGGCGGTCGGCGGCCTCGAAGACGGGCCCGTCGGCGGACTCCTCGGCCCCCTCGCCGTCCTCGGCCGCGGCCTCCTCGGCCCCGTCCCCGGCTTCCGCGGCCGGTGCGGCCGCCTCGGCGACGGTGCCGGCCCCGGCCACCTCGGTGTCCGCCGTCCCGACGGCCTTCGCCTCCGCGTCCTGCGGCTCCGCGTCCTGCGGCCGGGCGGGCGCGGGTGAGGTGAGCCCGGGGATGAAGGCCGGGTCGAATCCGGCACCCTCCAGGGGCTGGCTGTTGGCTCCTATGCGCTGCTCCACAGCGGGCAGTATGGTCGAAGAACCTGTGCCGGACACAGTCGACCCCAACTTCGTTATGAGACGCCTACACGAACAGGCCGTCAGGACGCCGGGTCCGGTGAGTCGAGCACCGCCAGCGCGTCGATCTCGATCAGCAGTCCGGCGGGCAGGCCGACGTACACCGTCGTGCGCGCCGGGTAGGCCTGGGTGAGGCCCTGCTCGTCGAAGTAGCGGTCGTAGATCTCGTTCAGCTCGGCGAAGTGGCCGACGTCCGTCAGGTAGACGCGCATCATCATCACGTCGTCCCAGGAGGCGCCGCCCTCCTCCAGGATGGCCTTGACGTTGGCGAGGGTCTGCAGGGTCTGCTCGCGCAGGGTCGGGCCGGCCGGGGTCGGGGGCCTGCCCTCCTCGGCGGGCAGGAAGCCGACCTGGCCGGCGACCTGGAGGAGGTTGCCCTTGCGGACGCCGTGCGAGAACTTCGCGGGCGGTGTGGTGTGGGTCTTCGGGGTGAGGGCGGTCTTCTCGGTCATCGGTTGCCGGCTTCCTTGATCGGGGTTCTGCCTGAGTACTCGCCGCTGATCGCGTCCGCCGTACGGCGGACCTGCGGGAGCAGGGTGAGGAGTTCGTCGGCGGTGACGACGACGTTGGGCGCGGAGACCGACATCGCGGCGACGACGCGTCCGTCGGCGCCGCGCACCGGTGCGGCCACGCAGTTGATGGACTCCTCGTGGCCGCCGAGGTCGGTGGCCCAGCCCTGTTCGCGCACCTGGGCGAGCTCCCTGAGGAACGCCTCCGCGTCCGGTGTCGAACGGGCCGTGTACATGGGGTAGTCGAGCCGGTCGGCGAGGGCCCGCCGCTCCGGCTCGGGCAGGTCGGCGAGGAGCAGTTTCGCCACGGCGGCGACGGTGAGGGCGACCGGTTTGCCGATCCGCGAGTACATGCGCACCGGGTAGCGGCTCTCGACCTTGTCGATGTAGAGGACCTCGCCCTCCTCCAGGACGGCGAGGTGCACGGTGTGTCCGACGGCGTCGTTGAGGCGGGCCAGGTGGGGATGGGCGATCTCGCGGACGTCGAGGTTCTCCATGGCCTCCTGGGCGAGCGCGAAGAGGCGGGCGCCGAGGCGGTAGCGCTGGTCGGACTGGCGGTAGACCAGGCCGTGTTCGTGGAGGGTGCGCAGCAGCCGCAGCGCGGTCGACTTGTGCACGCCGAGGCGGTCGGCGACCTGGCCGAGGTCGGCGGGGCCCTGCGCCAGCAGGGGCAGGATGCTGAGCGCTCGGTCGACGGTCTGGCTCATGGGGTGCGTCCCTCCTCTTCGGCCGCCGCGGCTCGCGTCCAGCCGGGGCCGAGTCGAAGTGTCCCCCAGGCGGGGGCGTCCAGAGCGGTCAGCCGGTCGGTGGTGTCGCGGTCGGGGGGCGGGGCGAGGTCGGCGGGGCTGGTGAGGGTGGCGGCGGCGAAGAGGTGGCCGAGCCGCAGACTCCGCCGTACGGGCAGTCCGCGCAGGGTGCCGGAGAGGAAGCCGGCGGCGAAGGCGTCCCCTGCCCCGACGGAGGCCACGACGTCGACGGTGGGGGCGGGTTCGAAGGTGCCGGGAGCGGGGGCGGGAGCGGGGGCGGCCGCGGGGGTCGGGACGCTCGCCGGCGCCGGCGGGGTGCCGCCCGCGTCACCCCGCTGAAACGCCGTCGCCCCCTTCGCGCCCTCCTTCACCACCAGCACCCCCGGCTCCGGCAGCAGCTCCCGAACGGCCGCCGGCCCGCCCGTCACCCCCCACGCCTGCTCCGCCTCGTCCGCTCCGACGAAGACGAGGTCCGCCCGGCGTGCCAGCTCCAGGAGCACCTCCACGCCGTCGGGCCCGGTCCACAGGCTCGGCCGGTAGTTGACGTCGAACGACACCAGCGGGCGTCCCTCGGCGGGAGCCGTCAGGTCGCGCAGCAGTCCCACGCACCCCTCGGACAGCGCGGCCGTGATCCCCGACAGATGCAGGACCCGGCCCGCACGCACCGCGGCCGGGTCCACCGTCTCCACCGACATCGCGGACGCGGCCGACCCCGCCCGGTAGTAGGCCACCTCGTGCGCGTCCGTGGCCCGGTCCGCCGCGGTGCGGAAGTACACCCCGGTCGGGCGCACGGGGTCACGGCCCACGCGGGAGACGTCGACGCCGTGCGACGCGACCGTCGCCAGGAGGTGGTCGCCGAACCCGTCCGCGCCGACCCGGCTGACCCACCGCACGGTGTGTCCGGCGGCGGCCAGCGCGCAGGCCACGTTGGACTCGGCGCCGCCGATGGCGCGGTCGAAGGACGGGACGTCCGCGAGCCGCCCCGGCCGGCCGGGCAGGAGGGCGACCATGGACTCGCCGAGCGCGACGACATCCACTGCGTCAACGGCGTCGGTGGCCTTCACGATGGTGGGGGCTCCTCGTCGTCTCGGGTCGCCGCGGGCTCCGTTGACCCGGTGTCGGCGTGGATGTTAGACAGCGGCAAGCGATATACGCAACGAGCGTTGCGGAGCATGCAACCACCTGATCAGGGAGGCACCGTGTCCCTCGACACCGGCACCGACGCACTCGCCCGGCTCGCGGAGGAACGCGTCGACCACCGCTTCAGGGGCCTCCCGCCGGACGCCGAGGGCCACACCGTCGGGGAGCTGGCCGCCCAGCGCCGCAACCTCTTCTCCGACGGCTTCACGACCCCGGTCCTGGCGCTGTCCGCCGAGCACCTGGAGCACAACCTCGCGCTCATGGAGTCGTACACGGCACGGCACGGCCTCGCCTTCGCGCCGCACGGGAAGACCTCCATGGCACCCCAGCTGTTCCGGCGCCAGGTCGAGCGCGGCGCGTGGGGCATCACCCTGGCCATGCCGCACCAGGTGCGGGTGGCGCGGGCCTTCGGCACCCGCCGCGTCTTCCTCGCCAACGAACTCGTGGACGCCCCGGCGCTCCGCTGGATCGCCGCGGAGCTGGCCCGGGACGAGGACTTCCGCTTCGTCTGCTACGTCGACTCCGTGCGCGGGGTCGAGCTGATGGACGAGGCGCTGCGGGGGACCGGGCGTCCCGTGGACGTCGTCGTCGAACTGGCCGCCGGGGAGGGGGCCCGTACCGGCGCGCGCACGGCGGAGGAGTGCGCGGCGGTCGCCGACGCGGTGGCCGCGACCGGCACGCTGCGGCTGGTGGGGGTGGCCGGGTACGAGGGCGAGGTCCCGCGGGCTGACCCGGACCGGGTGCGCGCCTATGTGCGCCGCCTGGTCGCGCTCGCCGCCGGGTTCGACGCGGCGGGACGGTTCGCGGGGCTCTCGGGGATCGTGGTCAGCGCGGGCGGCAGCGCCTGGTTCGACGTGGTGGCGGAGGTCTTCGCGGAGATCCCCGGACTCTCCCTCCCGGTACTGAAGTTGCTCCGCTCGGGCGCGTACGTCTCGCACGACGACGGCCACTACCGCGAGCTCACCCCCTTCAACCGCGTCCCCGAGGAGGGCGCGCTGGAGCCGGCCTTCCGGCTCTGGGCGCAGATCGTCTCCCGCCCCTCCCCCGGGCAGGCCTTCGCCAACGCGGGCAAGCGGGACGCCGCCCACGACCTCCACCTCCCGTCCGCCCGGGTGGTCCGCCGGGGCGGTGTCCAGCGCCCGGCGACGGGCATCACGGTGACCGGGCTGTCCGACCAGCACACCTGGCTGGAGACCGCCCCGGAGGCGGACCTGGAGGTCGGGGACTGGATCGGGCTCGGCCTGTCCCACCCCTGCACCTCGTTCGACAAGTGGCAGCTGATCCCGGTCGCCGAGGCGGACGGGACGGTCGTCGACTACATCCGTACGTTCTTCTAGGAGGGGCCGTGGAGGATCTGGTCATCCGGGACGCGGACGTCGTCGACGGCAGCGGCGAGCCCTCCTACCGCGCGGACGTGGTCGTCGACGACGGCAGGATCGTGTCGATCGTCAAGGAGGCGGCGGCGGCCGGCTGCCAGCGCCCGCGCGCCGTGCGCGAGCTGGACGCGGAGGGCCTGGTGCTGTCCCCCGGGTTCGTCGACATGCACGCGCACAGCGATCTGGCCCTGCTGCGCGACCCCGACCACAGCGCCAAGGCCGCGCAGGGGGTGACCCTGGAGGTGCTCGGCCAGGACGGGTTGTCGTACGCCCCGGTCGACGACCGCACCCTGGCGGAGGTGCGCCGGGCGATCGCCGGCTGGCACGGCCACGGCGACGACCTCGACTTCGACTGGCGGTCCGTGGGCGAGTACCTGGACCGCCTCGACCGGGGGATCGCCGTGAACGCGGCGTACCTGGTCCCCCAGGGCACGGTCCGGGCGCTCGTCGTCGGCTGGGAGGACCGCGCGGCGACCCCCGCCGAACTGGACCGGATGCGCCGGCTGGTCGCCGAGGGCCTGGAACAGGGCGCGGTCGGCCTGTCCTCCGGGCTCACCTACACCCCGGGCATGTACGCCCCGGACGCCGAACTGACCGCGCTGTGCCGGGTGGTGGCGGAGTACGGCGGCTACTACTGCCCGCACCACCGCTCCTACGGCGCGGGCGCCCTGGACGCCTACGCGGAGATGGTGGCCCTGGCCCGGGAGGCGGGCTGCCCGCTGCACCTGGCCCACGCCACCATGAACTTCGCCGGGAACGAGGGCCGGGCGCCTGAGCTGCTGTCCCTCCTCGACGAGGCCCTCGCCGCGGGCGCCGACATCACGCTGGACACCTACCCGTACACCCCCGGCAGCACGACCCTCGCGGCGCTGCTGCCGAGCTGGGCGAACGAGGGCGGTCCGGAGGCGGCCCTGGCCCGGCTGGCGGACGACGACACGTCCGAACGCATCCGCCACCACCTGGAGGACATCGGCTCCGACGGCTGCCACGGCGTGCCCGTCGAGTGGCACACGATCGAGATCTCGGGCGTCGCCGACCCCGGGCTGTCGGAGTTCGTCGGCCGCACGGTCGAGGAGTCGGCGCGGCGACGCGGCGAGAGCCCCTGGGCGACGGCCCGCCACCTGCTCCTGGCGGACCGGCTGGCCCCTTCCGTGCTCCAGCACGTCGGCCACGAGGAGAACGTCCGCACGATCATGCGCCACCGGGTCCACACCGGCGGCTCGGACGGCATCCTCCAGGGCGCCAAGCCCCATCCCCGGGCGTACGGCACGTTCCCGCACTACCTCGGCCACTACGTACGGGAGTCGGGCGTCCTCTCCCTGGAGGAGTGCGTCGCCCACCTCACGTCCCGCCCCGCGGCCCGGCTGCGCCTGCCGGACCGCGGCCTGATCCGCGAGGGCTACCGGGCCGACCTCGTCCTCTTCGACCCACGGACGGTGGCGGCGGGCGCGACGTTCGAGAACCCCCGCCACCTGCCCATGGGCATCCCGCACGTCCTGATCGACGGCCGCTTCGTGATCGAGGACGGCCGCCGTACGGACGCGCTGGCGGGCCGAGCAATCCGACGCACCCAGCTGTAGCGCCCCGTAGGGGCGCTGGGGGGTCCCCCCGGCCGAAGGCTGGGGGAGGAACTGCGCGACCAGCCCCCCACCCACCGGTAGCCGAAGTACAACCCCTACGGCTTGGGCAGCGTGCACCCACTCGCACTCAGGTTCAGCACGTTCCCCGTCGTGAAGCACGCCGGGATGTTGTACGTCTCCTCGGCGTAGTTGATCCCCTGCCGAACCGTCACCGTCCCGTTCGAGTCGACCTCGCAAGGGTTGTCGACGGTGCACCGCTCCCCGTCCTCGTTGCCGGTGTTGTTGACGGCGACGACCTGCCCGGTGCTGGTGTCGATCACCGGCGACCCCGAGGTCCCCCCGATCGTGTTGCACGCGGAGGTGTAGCGGACCGAGTCCTTCCAGGTCCAGTCGCCCTCCTTCAGCCGGTACACGAACCCGTCGACGGAGCAGCTGTAGATCGTCTTCCAGTACCCGGAGACGACCTTGATGGCGGTGCCGGCGACGGGGTGGGTGCTGCTGACGGTCAGCGGGCTGATGCCGTAGGAGTTCTTGATCGCCGCGTACGTCGTGGTGGTGCGGTAGATGGTGACGTCCGTGTCGGTCATCGTCGAGTAGACGACCTGGTTGGCGCGGAGCGTGGCCACCTTCGTGCCGGAGGAGTTCAGCAGGCCGAAGGTACGGCTGGAGGACTGGCCGGTGATGACCTCGCCGGGGTCGGGGAAGCCGGTCTCCAGGCAGTGGCCGTTGGTGAGGACCAGGGCCGGGTCGCTGTCCGCGGAGTTCGGGAAGCGGATGACGGAACCGGAGCAGTTGCTGAGCGAGACGGTGCCGGCGAAGTTGACGGTCACCGCCGCGGCCTGCCGGGGAGCGGCGACCGCGGGTGCCGTGCCGATCCCGGTGATGGCCAGGGAGGCGAGCGCGGCGACGAGAGGCTTGTTCATGTGGGGTCCCCTCTGTACGACGAGGTGACCGGAGATCTTCCGGCCACCCGTTTTTTTGTCATGCGCATTCTCAATGCGCGCGCACGCGGGGGCAAGGAGTCGTTTCCGGAACGGCCGTGGCGGATTTCCGCCCGTGACAACGGCGCCCGGGCAAGCGGTGATCACACCGCAGGACAGTCCACGGCGGCGCCTCAGTGGGACCGGCCGCCGCCCCTTCCGCGGCCCCACCCGTGCCCCCCGTAGCCGGGGGACGCGCTCGAGGTCGCGCCGGTGGCGGCCGGCGTGGGCGCGGGGCTCGCGCCGGGGGTGGCGCCGCCCGCCGCGGAGATCGTGGCGGAGGGCGCCGCGCCGGCCGTGGGCGCACCCGCCGCCGGCGTGGCGGCTCCGGCCGACGGCATCACTGCGGCGGGCGCGGCCGACTCCGGCGACGGCGCGGCGGACGTGGCACCCGGACTCGCCTCCCGCGCGGGGGCGGACGACGAGGCCGGCGCACGCTCCGTACGCTCCTGTTCGCCCCGCGTGCCGTCGGACGACGAGGTCAGGGCGACGCCCGCGAGCAGCACGGCCACGGACGCGGCGCCGATCGCCCCGACGGCCACCGCCCTGTTCCGCGGACGCCGGCCGGCCGCCGCCCGGCGCCGCTCCGCCCGGCCCGGCGGCGGTACGGCCGACGCGATCCTGGGCAGCTCGCGCGTCTCGTCGTAGGCGTTGAGCCAGCCGTGCGCGGACGCCGGGTCCCGGTACTCCTCGTACACCGGGGCCGGTTCGCCCTGGGGCTGGTAGACGCTGGGCGCCCCGGTCTCGTCGTTCTCGGCAGGTCTCGGCATGGACGCGGATTGTAGGGAGCGGAGACCGCTTTGAGACAGCTACCGGCGATAACAGGCCAAAGCGCCGCCTCCCCGGGGTGAACCACGTGTCCCTCGTCCGTGTCTCACGTGGTGGGAAACACGGTCCGGCGGGCGTTACCGGGCCGTAAGCTCACCGGCATGCAGGTGATCCAGTCGACCAAGCTCGCCAACGTCTGTTACGAGATCCGCGGCCCGGTTCTCGAGGAGGCGATGCGGCTCGAGGCGGCGGGACACCGCATCCTCAAGCTGAACACCGGGAACCCGGCCGCCTTCGGCTTCGAGTGCCCGCCGGAGATCCTGGAGGACATCCTCCGCAACGTCTCCACCGCGCACGGCTACGGCGACGCCAAGGGCCTGCTGGCCGCCCGCCGGGCGGTCGTCATGCACAACCAGACCATCGGCATCGAGACCGACGTCGAGCACGTCTTCATCGGCAACGGCGTCTCCGAACTGATCGTGATGGCGATGCAGGGGCTGCTCGACGACGGCGACGAGGTGCTCGTACCGGCGCCGGACTACCCGCTGTGGACCGCCGCCGTCTCGCTCTCCGGCGGCACGGCCGTGCACTACCGCTGCGACGAGCAGGCGGACTGGATGCCGGACCTCGCCGACATCGAGCGCAAGGTCACCGACCGCACCAAGGCGATCGTCATCATCAACCCGAACAACCCGACGGGCGCGGTGTACGACGAGGAGATGCTGAGGGGCCTGACCGACATCGCCCGCCGGCACAACCTGCTGGTCTGCTCGGACGAGATCTACGACAAGATCCTCTACGACGGCGCCGCCCACACGCCGACCGCCGCCGTCGCCCCCGACCTGCTCACGCTCACCTTCAACGGCATGTCCAAGGCGTACCGGGTGGCCGGTTACCGGGTCGGCTGGATGTCCGTCTCCGGGCCCCGCGCGCACGCCGACTCCTACCTCGAGGGTCTGACGATCCTCGCGAACATGCGGCTGTGCGCGAACATGCCGGGGCAGCACGGGGTGGTGGCCGCGCTCAGCGGCCGGCAGACCATCAACGACCTGGTCCTGCCGGGCGGTCGGCTGAAGGAGCAGGTGGACCTCGCCTACGACCTGCTCACCCAGATCCCGGGCGTGAGCTGCGTGCGCCCCAAGGGCGCCCTGTACCTCTTCCCGCGCCTCGATCCGCAGGTCTTCAAGATCAAGGACGACCGGCAGATGGTCCTGGACCTGCTGCGGCAGGAGAAGATCATGGTCGTCCAGGGCAGCGGGTTCAACTGGCCGGAGCCGGATCACTTCCGGGTGGTGACCCTGCCGACGGTCGGCGACCTGCGGGACGCGATCACCAGGATCGGACGGTTCCTGGACGGGTACGGCCAGCCGTAGCCGCCGGGGGCACGGCCGGCCGTAGCCGCCGGGCCACCGTCCGTGAATCGGGTCAACTTTAGACGAGATCTAAGCTAGGATGGCTTCCTGACAGATCCAGGAGGCCATCTCCCATGTATGAGCCGATCCGCAGCAAGTCGGTCCACAGCACGATGGCCGGCACCCCCTCGGACTTCCCGCACCGCACGCGCGAGGAGGAGCTGGACATCCAGCTCGCCGGGCACCTCGCGGCCCTGCTCGCCGTCACGGACGAGCTGCGTTCCCTCACGCCCTCCACCGACCTCGACGCCGCCGCGACCCGGCTGGCCGAGCAGGTGACCCGACTGCGGGGCGGACACGCCCCGGTCCGCACGGCCCTGACGGGGGGCCGCCGGCCCGCCGCGCTCCACGAGCGCGCCCACGCACTGGCGGGCCGCGCCCTGGTGGTCGCCGCCTCCCGGGCGGACACCGCGGCGGCGATCCTCGCGGCGGAGCGCATGGACGCGCACACGGCGGCCACGGAACTCAGCACGGCGGGCTGACCCCCGCACCGCCGCCCCTCGAACGGCCCCGGTCCGCGCGCACAGACAGCGGCGCGCGGACCGGGTTGCCACATCGTCCTCAGAGCCAGAAGACGACCAGGAGGACCAGGATCACCGCGGCCGCCACCAGCCACCAGATCCACACATGCCGGTGCCCGGTGACCGGCCGGTCCTCGGGGCCGCCGCCACGCGGACGGTCCTCCGCCAGACTCGGGTTCTCCGGTCGGTCCTGGCCGTAGAAGTCGTCACCGTGCGCCATGCGCTCACCAACTCCTCTCCGGACGGACCGGGTACCCGGGGGCCGCCCGCCTACCGCGGACGGAACATCTGCTTCCGGTTGCATACCGGGATCGCCCGGACACGCTCCGTTCACCCGTTCGGCCCTGGAACGTCCTGTTCCGGGAGCACGCTCCCCGGCGTGAGACGTATCGCAGGAATCGTCCTCGCGGTGCTGCTGATCGGTGGCGTGGTGGCCGCCGTCGTCGCAGGCCGACACGGGGAGGACACGAGCACGGCAACGAGGACCGTGCGTGGGGTGATCGGTTCGGAGAAGTCGGACTTCTTCGCCGATCCCGATGTGGTGAAGGCCCTCGCCGCCAAGGGCTACACCGTGCAGACGGAGGCGTCGGGCTCCTGGGCCATGGACGGACTGGACCTGAAGGGCTACGACTTCGCCTTCCCGTCCAGCTCCGCGCCCGCCGACGCGCTGGCCGCGAAGTACCACGCCCGCCAGCCCCTCCCCCGGCCCTTCTACTCGCCCCTCGTGGTCGTCGCCCACCGCAGCGCGGCCCAGGTACTGGCTGCCAACGGGCTCGCCGCGCTCGACGGCACGGGCAAGGGCACCCTGAGGATGGCCGCCTACCTGGACGCCGCCCGGCACGACCGGACCTGGCAGCAGCTCAAGGGGGCCCAGGCGCACGGGGAGCTGACCGGGACCCTGTACATCGCCAGCACCGACCCGGAGGCCTCCAACTCCGGCGCCCTTTACCTCGCCGCCGCCTCCTACGTCGCCAACGGCGGCCGGGTCGTGGCGAGCGACGCCGACCTCGCGCGGACCGCCCCGCTGCTGCACAAGATCGTCAGCGTGCAGGGCGCCCAGCAGCCCAGCAGCGACTCGGTGTTCCGGGACTTCGTCAGCGGCGCCGGCAACCCCCTGGTGTGCCTGTACGAGTCGCAGGTCGTCTCGCTGCTCGCCGAACAGCACGGCGCGGACGACCTGGTGGTCCTCTACCCCGACACCACGGTCAACAGCGACCACACGATCGTGCCGCTGGACGACGCGGGGCGGCGGCTCGGCGACCTCCTCAGCACCGATCCGGCGCTGCGCAAGCTCGCGGTCCGGCACGGCTTCCGGCCCCAGGGCGACTCCGCGGAGTTCGTCCGGGCCACCGCCGGCCGCGCCGCCTACCTCAACCAGACACTGACCGGCGTCCGGCAGGCACCCGTGCCCACCTCCGCGGTGCTGCACGAGATGGCCCGCCGGGCGCGCGGCTGACGGGGGGATCTGTGAGCAACTTCGACAAGACGACGCCGGACGGTGGTGCGCACCCGCCCACCCTCAGCGGCGAGGACCTCTTCACGCTGACCCCGCCGGAGGCCGTGGCGCCCGTGCCGCGGGAGCGGGCCGGCGGACTCGTGCCCGTGGACGACGGCGTGCGGACGGACATGGCGAACAAGGCCGCCGACTACGTCCGCGGTCTCGCCGCCCTGGACGCCCGGTCACCGGAGTTCGCGAGCAAGGTCGGTGAGATCACCGGACTCGGCGCGGGCGAGATGCGCACCGCGGCCTCCCAGTCCAACCGGATGCTGGAACGCGCCGTCCGCAGCCTTCCCGACAAGGGCGGCGACGCACAGGCCAAGGTGGCCGGTTCACTGGTCGAACTCCGCCGGGTCGTCGAGGACCTGGACCCGCGCGACCTGCCCGCGGGCAAGGGCCGCAAGCTCCTCTCCCGGCTGCCCGGCGGCAACAAGCTCCGCGACCACGTCGCCAAGTACGCCTCGGCACAGAGCACGTTGAACAGGATCGTGGGCTCGCTGCGCGGCGGCCAGGACGAACTCCGGCGGGACAACGCGGCGTTGCAAACGGAGCGGGTGCGGCTCTGGGAGACCATGGGCAAGCTCCAGGAGTACGTGGTCCTCACCCAGGCCCTGGACACCGCCGTGGAGCAGCACATCACCCGGCTCCCGGACCCCGAGGAGGCCGACGCACTCCGCGCCGACGTGCTCTTCCCGGTCCGGCAGAAGCACCAGGACCTGCTCACCCAGCTCGCGGTGTCCGCGCAGGGCTACCTCGCGATGGACGTCGTACGACGCAACAACGACGAGCTGATCAAGGGCGTCGAACGCGCCGCCACCACGACCGTCTCAGCCCTGCGCATCTCGGTGATGCTGGCCTCCGCGCTCGAGAACCAGAAGAAGGTCGTCGAGCAGGTCGACGCGTTGCGCGGGACGACCGAGGACCTGATCCGGGGCAACGCGGAGATGCTCGCGGGCCAGAGCGGCGACATCCAGCGCATCGCCGCCGACCCGGCCGTCGGCGCCGAGACCCTGCGATCCGCCTTCCAGCAGATCTACCGCACCCTCGACGCCATCGACTCCTACAAGGTGCAGGCGACCGAGGCGATGTCCGCGACCGTCCAGTCCCTCACCGACGAACTCCAGCAGGCGAGCGCCTACCTGGAGCGCAGCCGTGCGAAGGGCGCGCTGGAGGGCGGCCCGGCATGAACAGACGTACGCTGCTCGCCCTCACGGCCGCCACGGCCGTCGTCCTGACCGGCTGCACCTCCGGGCAGCACAAGGACGACGACACCACGGCGCCGATACCCGGCACCCTGCGGGTCCTCGCCTCTTCCGAACTCAGCGACATGACAGCCGTCCTCGACCGCGTGAAGAAGGACACCGGGGTCACCGTCCGCCCCACCTACATGGGCACCCTGGACGCCGTCGACCTGGTCGCCCGGGGCAAGGCGGACGGCAGATACGACGCGCTGTGGCTGTCCTCGGACGACTACCTGCGGCTGCGCCCCGAGGCGGCGCGGAAGGTCGTCTCCGAGACCTCGGTCATGACCAGCCCGGTCGCGATCGGCGTGCGGACGGCCACCGTGAAGGCCCTGGGGTGGAAGCCGGAAGCGGTCTCCTGGTCGCAGCTCGAACAGGCCGTGGCGGCGGGCCGGCTGACCTACGGCATGACGGACCCGGCCCGCTCCAACTCCGGGTTCGCCACGCTGATCTCGGTCGCCTCCGCGCTCTCCGGCGCCCAGTCGGCGCTCACCGACGCGGACGTGGCGGAGGCGACCCCGAAGCTGAGGGAGTTCTTCAAGGGCCAGAAGCTGACCTCGGGTTCCTCGGGCTGGCTGGCCTCGGCGTACCGGCGGCGCGGCGACGTCGACGCCCTGCTCAACTACGAGTCCGTCCTCAAGGGCATCCCGGGTCTCACGGTGATCCGGCCCAGCGACGGCGTGGTCACCGCCGACTACCCGTTCTCCTCGCTCGCCGGGACCTCCGCGGACACCCGCGAGGACGTCCGCAAGGTCACCACGGACCTGCGCAGCACGGCCGTGCAGAAGCTCATCACCGACACCACCCACCGCCGCCCGGTGGTCGCCTCCGTCCCGCCGGCCGCCGGTCTCGACACCGCCCGCCGCCGCGAACTCCCCTTCCCCGGCAGCAGGTCGGTGGCCGACGGGCTCATCTCGGCCTACGAGAACGAACTGCGCCGTCCGTCCCGCACGGTCTACGTCCTGGACACCTCGGGCTCCATGGACGGTGACCGGCTGAACCGGCTGAAGAAGGCCCTCACCGCCCTCACCGGTGACTTCCGCGACCGCGAGGAGGTGACCCTGATGCCGTTCGGTTCGGCGGTGAAGAGCGTCAGCACCCATGTCGTCGACCCGGCCGACCCCAAGGCCGGTCTGGCCGCCATCCGCGAGGACACCGAGGCACTGAGCGCCGACGGCAACACGGCGGTCTACACCTCGCTGGAGAAGGCGTACGACCATCTGGGCGGCGGCGAGGACACGTTCACGTCGATCGTGCTGATGACGGACGGCGAGAACACCACAGGCGCGAAGGCCGCCCAGTTCGACGGCTTCTACCGCGGTCTGTCCGCCGCCCGGCGGAACATCCCCGTCTTCCCCATCCTGTTCGGCGACTCCTCGCGCGCCGAACTCCAGCACATCGCCGACCTGACCGGCGGCCGCCTCTTCGACGGCCGGGAGGGGTCCCTGGACGGCGCCTTCGAGGAGATCCGTGGCTACCAGTAAGGCACTCGCCTACCTCGAGTCCCGCAAGAACCTCACCGGTTCGGCGGCCGGTGTCCTCGGCCTGGTCCTGACCTTCACCGGGGTGGCGGGGCCCTACTGGCCGGTGGTGGTGGCGGGTCTGTACGGCGCGGGCGCCCTGATCGCCCCGCCGGAGCGGCCGCCGCTGCCGGACTTCCCGACGCCCTCCGCGCAGTTGGGCGAGGTGCGCGAGGACTTCGGCAAGCTGGACGGTTACCTGGCCGAGGTGGACCTGCCGCCGACCGCTGCGGACCGCCTCACCGAACTGACGGACCTGCTGACGGCGTTGCTGGACCCCGGCTGGGCGACCGAACTCCTGGTCCAGGACCCGGAGGGCGTGCACACCCTGTCCCGGATCGTCCGCCAGGACCTCCCGGAGGCGGTCGACAGCTTCGTACGGACCCGCTGGTGGACCCGCCTGACGCCGGGGCAGGAGCCTCCGGAGCGGCACCTGGAACGCCAGCTCACCGTCCTGAAGGAGGAGGCGGAGCAGCTGGCGGCGACCCTGAGGGACACCGAAGCCAGACGCCAGGAGACGCATACCCGCTACCTGGAGGAAAGGGGCGGCTGAACAGGCGAACAGGCGAAGGCCTGCCGCCCCCGGTCTCCGTCGGGGCGGACGGAGGCGGGTGGCGGCAGGCCTGTGGCCGCACACGCCGTTGTGCGCGGCCTCGCCGGTTCACACCGCGGCCGGTCGTGACGATCGCTGGTCAGGGCACATCCGGACCGGCCGCGGAGCTTTACGGAGGGGGACTCATCCCAGGCGCTCGACCAGCGCCCGGTACTCGTCCCACAGTTCCTTCGGGGTGTGCTCGCCGAAGGTGTTGAGGTGGTCCGGGACCAGCGAGGCCTCCTCGCGCCAGACCTCCTTGTCGACACTCAGCAGGAAGTCGAGGTCGCCGTCGGACAGGTCGAGCCCCTTGGTGTCGAGGGCGTCCCGGGTCGGGAGCACGCCGATCGGCGTCTCCACACCGTCCGCCTTGCCGTCCAGCCGCTCCACGATCCACTTCAGGACCCGGGAGTTCTCGCCGAAGCCGGGCCAGACGAACGTGCCCTCGTCGTTCTTGCGGAACCAGTTGACGTAGTAGATCTTCGGCAGCTTGGACTGGTCCTTGCCCTTGGCCACGTCGATCCAGTGGGCCATGTAGTCGCCCATGTTGTAGCCGCAGAACGGCAGCATCGCGAACGGGTCGCGGCGCAGTTCGCCGACCTTGCCCTCGGCGGCGGCGGTCTTCTCGGAGGCCACGTTGGCGCCGAGGAAGACGCCGTGGTTCCAGTCGAAGGACTCCGTCACCAGCGGGACCGCGCTGGCACGGCGGCCGCCGAAGAGGATCGCCGAGATCGGCACGCCCTTGGGGTCCTCCCACTCCGGCGCGATGATCGGGCACTGCGCGGCGGGCACGGTGAAGCGGGCGTTGGGGTGGGCGGCCGGGGTCTCGGAGTCCGGCGTCCAGTCGTTGCCCTTCCAGTCGGTGAGGTGGGCCGGGAGCTCCTCCGTCATGCCCTCCCACCAGACGTCGTTGCCGTCGGTGAGCGCGACGTTCGTGAAGACCGCGTTGCCCCACAGCGTCTTCATCGCGTTGGCGTTGGTGTGCTCACCGGTGCCGGGCGCGACGCCGAAGAAGCCGGCCTCGGGGTTGATCGCGTAGAGGCGGCCGTCCTCGCCGAACCGCATCCAGGCGATGTCGTCGCCGATCGTCTCGACGGTCCAGCCGGAGACGGTGGGCTCCAGCATGGCGAGGTTGGTCTTGCCGCAGGCGCTCGGGAAGGCGGCGGCGACGTACTTGGACTCGCCCTGGGGAGGGGTGAGCTTGAGGATCAGCATGTGCTCGGCCAGCCAGCCCTCGTCGCGCGCCATGACGGAGGCGATGCGCAGGGCGTAGCACTTCTTGCCGAGCAGGGCGTTGCCGCCGTAGCCGGAGCCGTAGGACCAGATCTCGCGCGACTCGGGGAAGTGCGAGATGTACTTGGTGCTGTTGCACGGCCACGGGACGTCGGCCTGGCCCGGCTCCAGGGGGGCGCCGAGGGTGTGCACGGCCTTCACGAAGAAGCCGTCGTCGCCGAGTTCGTCGAGGACCGCCTGGCCCATGCGCGTCATCGTGCGCATGGAGACCGCGACGTACGCGGAGTCGGTGATCTCGACGCCGAGCGCGGAGAGCGGGGAGCCGAGCGGGCCCATGCAGAACGGGACGACGTACATCGTCCGGCCCTTCATCGAGCCGCGGAACAGGCCCTTCTCACCGGAGAAGATCTCGCGCATCTCGGCGGGATCCTTCCAGTGGTTGGTCGGGCCCGCGTCCTTCTCCTGCTCGGAGCAGATGAACGTGCGGTCCTCGACCCGGGCGACATCGGTCGGGTCGGAGGCCGCGTAGTACGAGTGGGGGCGCTTGATCGGGTCGAGCTTCCTGAAGGTGCCCTTCGCCACGAGCTCCTCTGCCAGTCGCTCGTACTCGGCCTCGGATCCGTCACACCAGACCACGCTGTCCGGCTGGGTCAGTTCGGCGATCTCGTTGACCCACGAGATCAGTTCCTGATGGTGGGTGGGGATGACGGGGGGAGCCGCGATGTCGCGCGCCACGATTGCTCCTAAATGAGGGATTTTGGATCTTGTGGCCTTGCTGGAAGGCCTTGTTTGCCCCGTGGGGGCTGCGACCCGGATGCTTCGTAGCCGCTCATCCGGTGCCGACCGCACTCATTTGATCCTCCGACTCGATCTCCCATCTGTCCAGAGGGAGTCACAGATGAGCGACGTGAGGAAGGCCACGGTTTCCGTGTTTTCCTGCGTTTCTTTGCGTCCACGTTGAGTTCAACTGGAGATCTTTTTGCACACACCCACACGCGCGTGAGGGCCGCGTGAGATGATGGCCACTCCTGGTAGCGCACCGGCCGGGACTGACGCGTAACCTACGGTCCCGTAGGTACGATTTGGTCCATGACTGCGCCCGTACCCGACGCGCCCACGGACCCGCCGGCCGCCGGCCTCGGTCCCGCCGCGCTCTCGTCCCTGTCGCACCACGTCAAGCCCAAACTGCGCGGCTGGCTGCATCTGGGCATGTTCCCGGCCGCACTCATCGCGGGTCTCGTCCTCACCGCCCTCGCCGACTCACCGCGCGGCCGGATCGCCTGCGGGATCTACGCGCTCACCGCCTGCCTGCTGTTCGGCGTCAGCGCGCTGTACCACCGGGGCGACTGGAGCCCGCGCATGGACGGCATCCTGCGCAGACTCGACCACGCGAACATCTTCCTGATCATCGCGGGCACCTACACGCCCCTGACCCTGCTCCTGCTGCCGGGGACGAAGGGCCGGTGGCTGCTGTGGGGCATCTGGGGCGCGGCGGCCGCGGGCATCACCTTCCGGGTGTTCTGGGTCGGCGCACCCCGCTGGCTGTACACGCCCTGCTACATAGCGATGGGATGGGCGGCGGTCTTCTTCCTGCCCGACTTCATGCGCACCGGCGGCATCGCCGTGCTGGTCCTGGTGATCGTCGGCGGCCTGCTCTACAGCGCGGGCGGCGTGATCTACGGCATCAAGCGCCCGAACCCGTCACCGCGCTACTTCGGGTTCCACGAGGTCTTCCACTCGCTCACGCTGGCCGCGTTCGTCGTCCACTACGTCGGCATCTCGCTGGTGGCGTACCAGCACGCATAGTTCCACCGCCCTTCCCCCACATGGCCACGACTCCCGAGTCGTGGCCATTTTTTCATGCCCTGACACCGACTATGGATTGACATCGACTCGATTTTGAGAGCTACTTTCATTTCATGGTTACTGTCACCCCGAGGGACGCGGCACGTCCCGACCCCCGCCGCTGGTGGGCCCTGGGCGCCCTGGTCGCGAGCATGCTGGTGCTCGGCTTCGACACGACGATCCTCAACGTGGCGCTGCCGACCATGGCCGGGCAGCTCGGCGCCACCACCAGCGCGCAGCAGTGGATGGCCGACTCCTACGTCGTCGTCTTCGCCTCGCTGATGCTCCCGGCCGGTCTGCTCGGCGACCGCTTCGGCCGCCGCCGGATGCTCGTCACCGGCCTCGTGATCTTCCTCGCCGGCTCCGTCGTGGGCGCCGTCGCCGACGACGTGACCTGGGTGGTCGCCGCCCGCACGGTGATGGGCGTCGGCGCGGCCCTGGTGATGCCGCTGGCGATGTCGGTGCTGCCCTCGCTGTTCGGCCCCGCCGAGCGGACCCGGGCCGTCGGCGTCGTCTCGGCCGCCTCCGCGCTCGGCCTGCCGCTCGGCCCGATCATCGGCGGCTGGCTGCTCAACCACTTCTGGTGGGGCTCGGTCTTCCTGATCAACGTGCCGATGGTCGCGATCGGCGTCGCCGCCTGCGTCCTCCTGCTCCCCGAGACCAGCGACCCCGCCTCCCCGAAGGTCGACGTCCTGTCGACCGTGCTCACCGCGACCGGCCTCGGCGCCCTGATCTACGCCATCATCGAGGCCCCCGACCAAGGCTGGGGCGCCCCGCTGGTCCTCGCCCTGTTCGCGCTCGCCGTGGTCCTCATCGGGACCCTGGTGGTGCGCGAGCGCCGGGTCGAGCGCCCCATGCTCGACATGGCGCTGCTCACCCGTCGCGGCTTCCTGCTGAACGCGCTGGCCGCCACCCTCGTGATGTTCGTCCTCTCCGGCCTGATGTTCGTACTGCCGCCCTACCTCCAGGCGGTCCTCGGCAACGACGCCTTCGGCACCGGGCTGCGGATGCTGCCCATGATGGGCGGCCTGATGGTCGCCGCCCGCGGCGCCCAGCCCCTCGTGGCACGCTTCGGAGCCCGGGCGGTGGTCTCCGCGGGTCTGGTCGTCCTCGCCTTCGCCGCCCTCCTCGGCAGCCGTACGGGCGTCCACGACGGCTACGGCTTCACCGCGCTGTGGCTGTCCACGGCGGGCCTCGGCTTCGGCTTCTCCGTCGTCCCGTCGATGGACGGCGCGCTCGGCGCCCTGCCCGCGGACCGGGCCGGCAGCGGCTCCGGCCTGCTGATGACCCAGCGCCAGGTCGGCGGCGCCGTCGGCATCGCCCTCCTCGGCAGCCTGCTGGCCGGCGCCTTCCGTGACCGCCTGGACACCACCGGCCTGCCCGCCCCGCTC
Source organism: Streptomyces sp. NPDC006655 (assembly GCF_040703965.1). Taxonomy (NCBI): domain Bacteria; kingdom Bacillati; phylum Actinomycetota; class Actinomycetes; order Kitasatosporales; family Streptomycetaceae; genus Streptomyces; species Streptomyces sp. NPDC006655. The sequence goes on from NZ_JBEYJU010000009.1 coordinate 127,270, forward strand.
GGCCACACCGCCGGCGAGTCGGTGGTCGCCGCCCACCTGGTCGCCGCGCGGACCGGCTCGGCCCGGCTGGCCGACTCCGCGAACGCCTCCTACGTGCACGGCATGGGCCTGGTCCTGCTGGTCTGCGGGATCGCCGCGCTCGTGACCGCGCTGCCGGCCGCCGCCCTGCTGCCCGACACCCCCACCCCGCGCCGTACCGAAGGGGACGACACCCCGGCCGTGGCCCCCACCACGGTCGATGCCGGAGAATGACCGGCATGACGGCACCAGACACCTCCTACCCCCCGGCCGACAACCCCCGGCTCGGACTGCGCGAACGCAAGAAGATCAAGACCCGCGAGGCGATCCGCTCCGCGACGTACGCGCTGGTCGAGGAGCAGGGGTACGACGCCACGACGGTCGAGCAGATCGCCGAGCGGGCCGAGGTGTCGCCGTCCACCGTCTTCCGGTACTTCCCGACCAAGGAGGACATCGTCCTCACGGACGAGTACGACCCGCTCATGCTGGAGGAGCTCCGGACCCGGCCCGCCGACGAACCGTGGCCGGACTCCCTCCGGTACGTGCTGCACCGGGCGGTCCAGCTGGGCATGAAGGAACCCCTGAGGGTCTCCCGGCTCCGCACCAGACTGATGACCGAGGTCCCCGCGGTGCGTTCGCGGATGCTGGAGAGCATGTCGGCCACCGGCCGCATGCTCTGCCAGGCCATCGGCGAGCGCACCGGCCGGGACCCGGACAGCCTGGAGGTCCGGGTCTACGCCATGTCGATCATCGGCGGTCTCATGGAGACCTCGATGTACTGGGCGGAGAACGGCCACGAGGCCGACTTCGACGCCCTCGTCGACCGCGCCCTGAACGTCATCGGGCAGGGCCTGCCCCCGGAAAACCACTGAGGTCACGGCCGCCCGCGTGCCATCCTGACCACGTGAACGCCGCCGAGATCCACGTCGAAGTCGCTCCCGAACTGGCCTTGTTCGTCCCGCACGCCCGCCGCGTCGGCAGCCATCCGCTCGCCGTCGACGGAGTCTCCACCCTCGGCCACGTGATCGAGTCCCTGGGCGTCCCGCTGACCGAGGTCGGCGCCCTGGTGGTGGACGGCGTCGGGGTTCCCGTCGGCCATGTCCCGGCGGACGGCGAGCGCGTGACCGTACACCCGGTCGGCCGCCCCCAGCAGGTCCCCGGCGCCCCGCTCCGCTTCCTCCTCGACGTGCACCTCGGCACCCTGGCCCGCCGCCTGCGCCTGCTCGGCGTGGACACCGCGTACGAGTCGACCGACATCGGCGACCCGGCCCTCGCGGCCCGGTCGGCCGCCGAGCGACGGGTGCTGCTCAGCCGGGACCGGGGCCTGCTGCGCCGCCGCGAACTCTGGGCCGGCGCCTACGTCTACAGCACCGGCCCCGACGACCAGCTCCACGACGTCCTGGCCCGTTTCGCCCCCGCCCTGCGCCCGTGGACCCGCTGCACGGCCTGCAACGGCACGCTCCGCCCGGCGACCAAGGAGGAGGTGGCCGAGCAGCTCAAGGGCGGGACGCAGAAGTCGTACGACGTCTTCGCCCGGTGCGAGGAGTGCGGGCGCGCCTACTGGAAGGGCGCGCACCACCCGCAGCTCGAGGCCATCGTGGCACGCGCCCTCGCCGAGTTCGCCTGAGTCCTCGCCGCCGCCGACGCCGCTTCAGCCACCGACGCCGCTTCAGCCGCCGAACGCCGCCTTTCAGCCGCCGAGCGCCGCTCGAAGCCGCTCGGGGTCGGTGGTCGGGGCGTCACAGGTGAAGTTCCGGCAGACGTACGCGGCCGCCGCACCGCCGACCAGCGGCCGGTCCGCGAGCAGCGGGAACTCGTCACTGCCCGCGGTCCCCACGGCCACGACCGCACCGGGCGCGGTGCCGAGCAGCGCGGTGCGGTGCAGGGCGGCCGTGGCCGGGTCCGGCGCGTCCGGCCCGACGACCGCGACCTCGCGCGGCCCGTCGAGCAGCGCCTCGGCGACGGCGAGCCCCCAGCCGACGAACCGCGGCACCCGCGGCCCGAGCGTCCTGACGACACCCAAGGCCCGCTCCGCGGCGGTGCGATGGGCCTCGGAGCCGGTGTGGGCGGCAAAGCCCAGCAGGGCGCCCGCGGCGGCGGTCCAGCCGGAGGGGACGGCGTTGTCGGTCGGGTCCTGGGGCCTGCGGATGAGCTGCTCGGCGTCCGACGCGGTGTCGTACAGGGCGCCGTTCTCCGGGTCGGTGAAGCGGTCCAGGACCTGGTCGAGCAGCAACCCGGCGAAGTCCAGCCAGACGCCCTCGCCGGTCACGGACGCGAGGGCGAGGAACCCTTCGGCGACGTCCCCGTAGTCCTCCAGCACACCCGCGTGGGCACCGGCCCGGCCGTCCCGGCTGGTGCGGGTGAGGCGGGCGTGGTCGTCCAGGTGCAGTCGTACGAGGAGATCCGCGGCGCCGACGGCCGCCTCGACCAGGTCGGGGCGGTCGAAGTAGGCGCCGGTCTCGGCGAGCGCGGCGACGGCGAGGCCGTTCCAGGCGGCGACGACCTTGTCGTCCCGGCCGGGGGCGGGGCGCGCGGCCCGCTCCGCGAACAGCCGCCGCTTCACGGACTCGATCTTCTCCGCCTCGAACACGCCCTCCTGCTGCGGGAGCTGGAGGACGGACCGGCCGTGCTCGAAGGTGCCCTCCGCGGTGACACCGAAGTACTGGGCGGCCAGGTCCGCGTCGTCGCCGAGGACCTCGCGCAGCTGCGCGGGGGTCCAGACGTAGTACGCGCCCTCGACGTGACGGCCGGTCCCGTCGTCGCTGTCGGCGTCGAGGGCGGAGGCGAACCCGCCTTCGCCGGTGCGCAGTTCGCGGACCATGAAGTCGGCGGTCTCCAGGGCGACCCGGCGGGCGAGCTCCGATCCGGTGGCCCGCCACAGGTGGGCGTACACCCGGCACAGCAGGGCGTTGTCGTACAGCATCTTCTCGAAGTGCGGCACGACCCAGTCGCGGTCGACGGAGTAGCGGGCGAAGCCGCCGCCGAGCTGGTCGTAGAGGCCGCCGCGGGCCATGCGCTCGCAGGTGTCCGCGGCCATCTGAAGGGCGCCGTCGGCGCCTGTGCGGGCGTGGTGGCGCAGCAGGAACTCGATGACCATGGACGGCGGGAACTTGGGGGCACCGCTGAACCCGCCGCGCTGCGGGTCGTACTCGCGGGTGAGGCCGAGCAGGGCCTGGGCGAGCTCCTGCTCGCCGGGCGGCCGGGAGCCCTGGTGGCTGATCTCGCGCTGGGCGAGGTCGCGGACGATCTTCCCGGCGACCTCGGCGACCTCGTCCCGCCGGTCGGCCCAGGCGCTCCGCACCCCTTCCAGCACCTGTCGGAAGGAGGGCATGCCGTGCCGGGGGGCGGGCGGGAAGTAGGTGCCGAAATAGAAGGGTTCGGCGTCGGGGGTGAGGAAGACGGTCATGGGCCAGCCGCCCTGCCCGGTGGCGGCCTGCACGGCCTCCATGTAGACGGCATCGACGTCGGGCCGCTCCTCACGGTCGACCTTGACACTGACGAAGTGCTCGTTCAGGAAGTCGGCGGTGGCCCGGTCCTCGAAGGACTCGTGAGCCATGACATGACACCAGTGGCACGAGCTGTACCCGACGCTCAGCAGGACGGGTCTGTCGGCGGTCCGCGCCGCTTCGAAGGCCTCGGCCGACCAGGGCCACCAGTCGACGGGGTTGTCGGCGTGCTGAAGCAGGTACGGGGACGTCTCATGGGCCAGTCGGTTCACCCTCCCACTCTCCCACGGGGTCGGGGGCGGCGTAGAAGCGCACGTTGACGCGGCGTGCCCCCTCGGGGACGGCGTCGTCGGGGTGGCCGTAGCGGTCCAGGAGGTCCTGGTAGGCGCGGACGAAGGCGTGGAGGTCGTCCTTGGTCATCCAGGTGCCGGTGCGCCGGACCTGGGCCCAGCCGTCCGGGCCCCGGTACTCCTGGTGGGCGCGGCGGAACAGCCGGGTGTCCAATTCGATCTTCAGGAGGGCGAGTTGCTCGGCCGCGGCGTACTCCTCGCGTGTCATGGTCGCCGGGTCGGGCGTGGTGTGGCTGAAGGGCAGGCTCCGCCACCAGCGCTCGCGGCCCGCCGACCTCTCCGGGATCTCCTCGATGAGCCGCTGCTCGGCGAGTTTGCGCAGGTGGTAGCTGGTGGTGCCGGAACTCTCGCCGAGTTCGCGGGCGAGCACGGTGGAGTTGGCCTCACCGTGCCGGCCGAGGTAGTCGAGGATGCGGCGGCGCAGCGGGTTGCCGAGGGACTTGTAGAGGGCGGTGCGCTCCAGGCTGGTCAGCTCGGGCGTCTCGGGCGTGCCGTCGGTCATGCGGTCACGGTAGCCCTGAGAACCCTGAGCCGTCCCTGATGTCCGCCGAATTTTCTTTGCAGAGTTTTCTCTGCGGTCTAGCGTGGGGGTCGTGCGGAATGGACCGCCACGGGCGGGACAACCGATGACGGAACAAGGCGGGGGGCGATCACGTTGCCAGAGGTGACTACGACGAGGGCGCGGCTGATGAAACGGACGAAGCGGTGGGCACTGATCCTGCTCGGCTCCTCCGCCGTGCTGCTCGTGCCGTGGATGGTGGTATTGGCCGTGACCTTGCCGGCCAGCACCGAGGTGCACCACTGGTCACTGGCGTGGATCGGTCTCGACGTGCTGATGGCGGCCGGCTGCGCGGCGACGGCGGTGCTGGGGCTGCGCGGCGACGTCCGGGCCCGCCTCACCGCCTCGGCGACGGCGTCGGTGGCCGTCCTGGACGCGTGGTTCGACATAACGACGTCGCCGGTGGGCCGGGCGCTGGTGGAGGCGGTCGCGAGCGCGGTGGCGGAGGCGGGTCTGGCCGTGGCGTGCGTGTTCCTCGCGTTGTCCAAGGGACGGCAGAGCGAACCCGTCGTCCGGGGCTGACGGGCCCGGGATGATCCGGCCCTCTCGCCACTTCGCTTCCTCCGAAGGACACTCGTAGGCAACGGAGTTGCCGCTGGAGGGGGACGGGACATGCGGGACGCCCACCGGGCGGAGGCCGACCGGCTGCTGGTACGGGCCGTGGAGGAGGAGGTCCGCCGCTCCGGCGGGCGCGTCGACGGACAGCTGCTCCTGTCACGCGCACGCGCCGGCCTGGAGACCATGGCGCAGTCGGCCACCGAGGAGTACGCGTCGTACACCGACGCGCTGGACGAGACGGAGGCGGGCCGGCAGAGCTTCGGCCAGCGGTACGCGCGCGAGGGCGGTGGGACTCCCCTGCTGGTCGCGGCCGTCGCGGCGGTCGCCGCCACCGTCGCCGACCTCTCCCTGGGCACCGGGGCGGGTACGGCACTCGGCGCGGGCGTGGTCGTCGGGGTGGTCGGTGCCGCCGCCACCGTCGTCAAGGTCGCCGGTTCCCATCTGCCGGCCGCCCACCACCGCGCCGGCGCGGCCGGGCAGCCCGGGGGGACCGAGCAGTTGCGGCTCCAGTGGCTGACCGCGCTGGAGGTGCGCGGCATCCGTCCGTTCCTCGACCAGCAGCGGGTGCTCAGTGCCGCCACGGGGCCGAAGAAGCAGGGGCCGGGGCTGCGCGGCACGGACAAGAGCGCGGCGGCCCGCAGGCGAACGGTGTTGCAGCAGTCGTTCGGTCAGCTCCCGACCCCGGCGGGGCCGTTCGCCGGCCGGCAGCAGGAGCTGGCGCGGATCCGGCAGTGGGCGCAGGCCGCGCGGGCCGCCACGGAGACCCGTCCGACGGTCGTCGTCCTGCACGGTGAGCCCGGCTCCGGCCGTACGACGCTCGCGGTGCGGGCCACCCACGAGTTGAAGGATCTCTTCCGGGGGGCGGTGGTGGTGGATCTGCGCGGGGGCAGCGGGGACGAGCCGCCGCTGTCCACCAGGGACGCCCTGCTGCATCTGCTCAACCGGCTGGGCGCGCCGCGCGAGCAGTTGCTGTTCCGTGAGCGTTCCTCACCGGACCAGCAGGTCAAGCGGTTGGGCGAGTTGTACCACCAGCACCTGACGGGTCTGCCGGTGACGATCGTGCTGGACGACGCCTCCGATGCCGAGCAGGTGCGCGCGCTGGTCCCGGAGCGTTCCGACAGTCTGGTCCTGGTGACCGCCCGGGAGCAGCTGGACCTGCCGGCCGATCTGCCGGCCTGGGTGCACCGGTTGCCGGTGACCGCGCTGGACGCGGCGGGCGCGGAGGAGTTGCTCGACGCGGCGGCGCAGGACGCGGCGGGGCCCTACGACGCGCAGTCGGCGGAGCGGATCCGGGAGTTGTGCGGCGGGCTGCCGCTGGCGCTGCGGATCGCGGGTTCGTCGCTGGGGTCGGGGGCGCCGCCGGGGTCGCGTTCACCGGCCCGGCTGGCCGCGGATCTCGGCGCGTACGGGCCGGTGGCGCCGGTGGAGCGGGCGTTGTGGCTGCGGTACACGGACCAGTCGGAGACGGGGCGCCGGCTGCTGCGGAGGCTGGCGCTGGCGGGCCGGGCCTCGCTCGGCGCGGCGGCCGCGGCCGCCCTGCTGGCCACGGACGAGGCGGAGGCGACCCGTCAGCTGGTGGCGCTGGCGGGGGCCGGTCTGATCGACCATGTCCGCGGCAGCCGCTACCGGCTGCACGACCTGGTCCGCTCGTTCGCGCAGGCACGCCTCGTGGACGAGGAGGAGCAGGCCGACCGCACGGCCGCGCAGGAGCGGCTGATCGTGAACTACGCGGAGCTCGCGGACTCCGTGCTGCGTCTGGTGGACGGCAACATGTCGACGCGTTCGGACCGGTTCAGCCCGCACGGCTTCACCTCGCTCGACGAGGCGCTGCGCTGGCTGGACGACGAGTCGAGCTTCATCACGGCGGCGCTCCGGCACGCCGAGGGGGTCGACCAGGCGGCCGTGCAGAACCTGCTGGGCGCCCTGTGCGACTACTGCCTGCTGCGGGGCGACCTGTACCGGCTGGGCGAGATCAGTGAGCTGGCGCAGAGCGTGGACCAGGGGCTGATGGTCCGCGCCGTGCAGTGGCGCACGGGTATCGCGGCCCGGCAGCTGGGCGAGCTGGACAAGGCCCGCACCACCCTCACCTCGGTCGTCGACCTCTACCGGGAGGCGCACCACGACGCCGGGGTGGCCCGCGCGCTGTGTTCGCTCGGGATCACCCTGCACCACCAGGGCCAGCTGACCGAGGCGGCGGCCAGGCTCCAGGAGGCGCTGGACCTCCAGGCGGCCCCCGAGCTGGCCACAGACCGGGCCTGGACGATGCACGCGCTGGCGGCGGTGCAGCGCGACCGGGCCCGGCTGCCGGAGGCCCTGGACCTGCTCACCCGTTCGCTGGTCCTGCACCGCGAGGGCGGTTCGGTGCACGGCGAGGCGTGGGCGCACTTCCAGCTCGGGCAGCTGGCGCTGCGGATGGGGGACGTGCCGCGGGCGGAGCGCGAGCTGGGTGCGGCGCTGGACCGTTACGGCCGTACCCGGGACGCCCGTGGTGAGGCGTGGGCGCTGACCCAGCTGGCGCGGGCCCGGCTGGTGGCCGGGGACACCTCCCCGGCGGTGGACGGCCTGCGCGCGGCCGCGGCCCGGCACCGGGACAACGAGGACGCGCGGGGTGAGGCGTGGACCGTGTACTACCTGGGCCAGGCCCTGGAGGAGGCGGGCGACCTGGACCGGGCGGTGCGTGAGCTGGAGCGCTCACGGACGATGTTCTCCCGGATACGGGACGTGTACGGCCTGGCCTGTGCCCGGCACCACTCGGCCCGGGTCACCCGCGACCAGCGGGCCGCGCAGACCGGCTCGCTGCGCAACTCGGGCTTCGCCCGGCAGCTGCTCGTCGACGCCCGCGCCGACTTCCAGCGGATCGGCGTCGCCCACGGCGAGGCGTGGACCTGCCTGGAGCTGGCCGTGGTGGACGCCGGCAACGCCCGCACCGGGCAGGCGCTGGACCTGTGCGACGAGGCGGTCGCCCTGTTCGCGTCGTACGGCGACCGCCGCGGCGAGGACTGGGCGCGCTTCCTGCGCTGCACCCTGCTGCCCTACGCCGCGCCCGGCGGGACCGAGGTGGGGACCGCGGTCGCCCAGGAGGACCTGGCGCAGCTCGCCCGCGCCACGCATCCGCTGCGCGACGAGAAGCTGTCCGGGTACGTCACGGCGTACGGGCTGCTTCTGGAGCGTGGCGTGAGCCTGGAGTCCGGCTGGCAGGCCTGGCGGCTGGGCATGGTGCCCGGCCGGCACGCCCGTGAGGTGATGGGGGTGCCGGTGCCGGGCGCGGGGTGACGCCGGTCAGCCCTTGGGGTCGGCCGCGGAGGTCCCCGCGTCGGCCCGGGCCGCCGGGGACTCCTTGGGTTCCTTGAAGTCGACCTTCTGCATGTGCTTGTTCATGGACTTCATCAGGCCCCAGACCGCCAGGGCCATCACCGCGAACACGATGAAGCCGAGGACGCCGGGGGTGACCTTGTTCTCGTCGACCTCCTTGGCGAGGGGGACGAGGTGCGTCAGTGCCAGGCTTGCGCTCATGTCAGGCATTGTCGCGGATGCCCGCAAAGAGGTCGTCCTCGGGGAGGGAGGTGTCGACGAGGGACTTCGCGAGCTCGTACTCCTCGGTCGGCCAGACCTCCTTCTGGAGGTCCAGCGGCACCTTGAACCAGCCGCCGTCCGGGTCGATCTGCGTGGCGTGCGCGATCAGCGCCTTGTCGCGGATCTCGAAGAAGTCCGCGCACGGGACGTGCGTGGTCAGGGTGCGCTCGGCGCGCTCGAACTCGCTCCACCGCTTGAGCCAGTCCCCGTACGGGGACTCCATGCCGCGCTCCAGGAGGGCGTTGTGCAGCGCCTCGGTGCGGGGGCGGTTGAAGCCCTGGTTGTAGTAGAGCTTCAGCGGCTGGTACACGGGGCCGTACTCGGCCTCGGGGTACTTCTCGGGGTCGGCCGCGCCCTCGAAGGCCACCATGGAGATCTTGTGGGTCATGATGTGGTCGGGGTGCGGGTAGCCCCCGTTCTCGTCGTAGGTGGTGATCGCCTGCGGACGGAAGGCGCGGATCTTGCGGACCAGCTCGCCGGCCGCCTTGTCGACGTCCTCCAGGGCGAAGCAGCCCTCGGGCAGCGGCGGCAGCGGGTCGCCCTCGGGCAGACCGGAGTCGACGAAGCCGAGCCACTCCTGCTTGACGCCGAGGATCTCGCGGGCCTCGTCCATCTCCTTCTTGCGTACCTCGTGGATGTGCTCCTCGATGTACTTGTCGCCCTGCAGCTTGGGGTTGAGGATGGAGCCGCGCTCCCCGCCCGTGCAGGTCACGACCAGCACGTCCACCCCCTCGGACACGTACTTCGCCATGGTCGCCGCGCCCTTGCTCGACTCGTCGTCGGGGTGGGCGTGGACGGCCATCAGTCGCAGCTGGTCAGTCAAGACTCAATCCTCAGTAAGTCGGCGCCCCGGTCGCTCGGGGGCATTCGGCGGCTTCTATAGTGACCGAATCGGGGGGCGAATAATTCCGGGGTCCGGGTCTTGCCGGATCCGGAGGTGGTTCCGGCCGGGAGGACGATCATGAGTACCGCGAGCACGCGGCTGCCCGAGGGCCGCTACGGCCGCTCCTCGGACGCGCGCGCCGACCGCAGGCTCAAGGTCGCCGGCGCGGTCCTGGGCGCCCTGCTGCTGGTCCTCGTCGGCTACCTGGCCTACCACTACGTCGTGCAGAACAGGATCAGCGCCCAGGTCGTCACCTTCGACGCCTCCGCCGACGCGGTCAAGGTGCATCTGGAGGTCCACAAGGACGCCGGCGCCTCCGGTTACTGCACGCTGCGTTCCCAGGCGGCGGACGGCTCCGAGGTGGGCCGGGCGGACTTCCGTTTCACCGGTTCGGCGACCCAGATCGACCGGGTGGTCACGCTCCGTACCACGGCCCGGGGCACCACGGCGGAGCTGCTGGGCTGCCACGCCGACTGAGGTCAGCCGGAATACGTAGGCACTGACCTGCGTTGACGTGATTCTGGTGGCTTATGTCCTCCCCCTTTCGCCGTTGAATTGTTAGGCTCGTGGTTTCGCCCTTCCATGAAGGAACATGCTTCCGGGTAGGGCGATGCTTTGTATTCCCAGTACCGACGAGGAGCACCTGTGACCCAGACCAGCGAGAACGTCACCTGGCTGACCCAGGAGGCGTACAACCAGCTCAGGGCCGAGCTGGAGTACCTGTCTGGTCCTGCGCGCACGGAGATCGCCGCCAAGATCGCGGCCGCGCGCGAGGAGGGCGACCTGCGCGAGAACGGCGGGTACCACGCGGCCAAGGAGGAGCAGGGCAAGCAGGAGCTCCGCGTGCGCCAGCTGACCCAGCTCCTCGAGAACGCCAAGGTCGGCGAGGCGCCGGCGTCCGCGGACGGCGCCGTCGCGCCCGGCATGGTGGTGACCATCGCCTTCGACGGCGACGAGGACGACACCATGACGTTCCTCCTCGCGTCGCGCGAATACGCGAGTGCCGACGTCGAGACGTACTCCCCGCAGTCCCCCCTGGGCACCGGTGTCATCGGTCACAAGGTGGGCGAGGACGCGGAGTACGAGCTGCCGAACGGCAAGAAGGCCTCGGTGAAGATCCTGAAGGCCGAGCCCTACTCGGGCTGACGCACACCGACGAGGCCCCCGGCGTCCACCCGACGCCGGGGGCCTCGTCGTGATCCGGGTCACATGGGGCGGCGTAAGTTCTGGACGTTGCCCTGAGCAGCGGTGCCCGAGGCAGCGGTGCCCGAGCGATCGGCCGGTCCGGCGGCTCAGTCCATGACCGTGTAACCGGCCTCGCGCAGGGCCCGGCCGACCTCGGCGCAGTGCGCGGGCCCCTTGGTCTCCAGGTGCAGTTCCACCTCCGCCTCGGACAGCCCCAACCGGGGATCGGTCCGGACGTGGCTCACGTCGAGGACGTTGGCGTCGGCCGCCGACAGCACTCCGAGCAGCGTGGCGAGGGCCCCGGGGCGGTCCGTCAGCCGCAGCCGTACGGCCAGGTAGCGGCCCTGCGCGGACATGCCGTGCCGCAGCACCCGCTGCAACAGCACCGGGTCGACGTTGCCCCCGGACAGCACCGCCACGACCGGTCCCGCGAAGGAGCCCGGCTCGGCCAGCAGCGCGGCCACCGGACTGGCGCCGGCCGGCTCCACGACCAGCTTGGCCCGCTCCAGGCACAGCAGCAGCGCGGCGGAGAGCTGGTCCTCGCTGACCGTACGGACCTCGTCGACCAGGTCCCTGACGATCGCGAACGGCACGTCGCCGGGCCGTCCGACCTTGATGCCGTCGGCCATCGTCGCCGGGTTCGCCACCGTCACCGGGTGCCCGGCCGACAGTGAGGGCGGGTACGCGGCCGCGCCCGCCGCCTGCACACCGACGATCCGCACGTCCGGCCTGACGGCCTTCACCGCGACGGCGATCCCGGCCGCGAGCCCGCCACCGCCGACACCGACGACGATCGTGCCGACCTCCGGGCACTGGTCCAGGATCTCCAGGCCGACCGTGCCCTGACCGGCGATGATGTCGGGGTGGTCGAAGGGGTGGATGAACACCGCGCCGGTCTCGGCCGCGTACTCCTGGGCGGCGGCCAGCGTCTCGTCGACCACCTGCCCGTGCAGCCGTACCTCGGCGCCGTAGTGCCGGGTCGCGCTGATCTTGGGCAGGGGCGCGCCGTCGGGCATGAACACCGTGGAGTGCACGCCGAGCAGCGACGAGGCCAGTGCCACGCCCTGCGCGTGGTTCCCGGCGCTGGCGGCCACCACCCCGGCGGCGCGCTCCTCGGGCAGCAGGCCGGCGATGCGGACGTAGGCGCCGCGCAGCTTGAACGAACCGGTCCGCTGCAGGTTCTCGCACTTGAGGTGCACCGGTGACCCGACCAGCCGGGACAGGTGCCTGCTGCCCTCCATCGCGGTCGCCCGCGCGACCCCCGTGAGCATCTTCTGGGCGCCGCGCACGTCGTCGAGGGTGACGGGGCGCAAGGAGTCAGCCGTGCCGTAGCTCATGACTCGAGTCTCGCAGTTCACCGGCCGAAGGGGCGGGTGTGACCAAGCTCCGAGACCGGTTTGCGCAGCGCCGGTACGGCTCGCCCCCCGTCCGCGTACTCTGTCCCCCACACTCCAGCACTCTTCATGAAGTGAGCCCCCGGCCATGCCCACAACACCTGAAATGTCGATGGACATGACGACCGTCGGTGACACCGGTCTCCTCGACACGTTGCAGCACGAGGTGGCGGTGTTCGCCCGCCGTGCCGAACAGACCCGGCTCGGCGGCGTCGGGCAGGTGCGCAACTCCATGGACCGCGCCGCGTACCTGCTGCTCAACCGTCTCGACAGGGAAGGCCCCATGGGCGTCAAGGCGCTCGCGGCGAGCATGGGGATCGACTCCTCGACGGTCACCCGGCAGGTGGCTCCGCTGGTCGACACGGGGCTCGTCAAGCGCACCTCGCATCCCGAGGACGGGCGGGCCGTGGTGCTGCAACTGTCCCCGCGCGGACTGTCCCGCCTGGACGAAGTGCGTTCGTCCCGGCGCCAGTTGATGGCGGAGCTGACGCAGGACTGGGCGCCGGAGGAACGCGAGACGTTCTGCGCCCTGCTGACCCGCTTCAACAGCGCCCTGTCCGCCCGCATGTCCGTGACACCGGTCACGGACACCACACCGACCTCCTGAACCACCACCCGGCCCACCCCCTGCCGTGCGTGCGTGCTGCGCGGCTCTTGACCGTGGGTACGGCTCTGGCCTCATATGAGACCGGGTCCCGTCGCACCCGCGTCCGGGGCCCCGTGGAGGGGGAGGCGCGGTGCGTGATCGGCAGGCGTCCCAGGATGCCGGCCGGGCCCGGGAGTTCGAGGCGTTCGTCGCGGGCGCGGCCGGACGGCTGCTGCATGCCGCGACCCTGCTGACCGCCGAGGCCCCGGACGCCAACCCGCGCGCGCGTCGCCTGCTGACCCTCGCGCTCGCGCACACGTACGCGTGCTGGGACCGGCTGCGCGGCGACGACCCCTACGACCGGGCCCGTCAGCACCTCGCGCTGCGCTTCGCGAACTCCGCCTGGCACCAGCACGGGGGACCGCTGAGCCGCGCCCGCCCGCACCCCGGCAGCACCCTGGCCGCCCTGGCCCCGCAAGAACGCCTGATCCTGGTGCTGCGGTTGTACGAGGGGGTCGCCGAGGAACAGACGGCGGCACTGCTCGGCCTGCCCGCGGACCGCGTGCGCGTCCTGTGCGACCGGGCGACGACCGCCCTGCTGCGCCCGCCGGGCAAGACGGCGCGCACCGTCCTGGGGGCGAAGGTGGCACCGTCGTGAACCGTGTCGAACGCGAGGCGGCGGCCCGCAGGCTCATGGAGCAGACGCCGCCACCGGTGCCGCCCGACCTCTACGGGGAGGTGCTGCGCCGGGGCGGCCGCCTGCTGCGGCGCAGGCGCGGCGCCCGCCGGCTGCTGTGGCTGCTGCTGTGCGCGGCGGCGGTGGCGTTCACCGTGTGGGCGGCCACCGTCCACCCGTGGGCGCAGCCGCCGTCCACGACGACTCCGCCCGTCACCGGCTGGTGACCGCTCAGCCGAGCGCCTGCTGAAGGTCTTCCAGCAGGTCGTCGACGTTCTCGATGCCCACGGAGAGCCGCACCAGGTCCGCGGGGACCTCCAGGGCGGAACCGGCCACCGAGGCGTGCGTCATCCGCCCGGGGTGCTCGATCAGCGACTCGACACCGCCCAGGGACTCGCCGAGGGTGAAGACCTTGGCGCGGTCGCAGACCGCGACGGCCGCCTCCTCGCCGCCCTCGACCTGGAAGGACACCATCCCGCCGAAGGCCTTCATCTGCTTGGCGGCGGTCTCGTGCCCCGGGTGCTCGGGCAGCCCGGGGTAGAGGACCCGCGTCACGCGCGCGTGCCGGCTCAGCATGTCGGCGATCCGGGTGGCGTTCTCGCTGTGCCGGTCCATGCGCACCGCGAGCGTCTTGGTGCCACGCAGCACCAGCCAGGAGTCGAACGGCCCGGCGACCGCGCCCATCGCGTTCTGGTGGTACGCCAGCTCCTCGCCCAGCGTCTGGTCCGACACGATCAGCGCGCCGCCGACCACGTCCGAGTGACCGCCCATGTACTTCGTCAGGGAGTGCACGACGACGTCCGCGCCGAGCGAGAGCGGCTGCTGGAGGTACGGCGTGGCGAAGGTGTTGTCGACGACGAGCCGGGCTCCCGCGTCGTGCGCGACCTGGGCGACGGCGGCGATGTCGGTGATGCCGAGCAGCGGGTTGGAGGGGGTCTCCACCCAGACCGCCTTCGTCTTCGGGGTGATCGCGGCCCGCACGGCGGCCGGGTCGCTGGTGTCGGCGACGGACCACTCCACACCCCACCGGGAGACGACCTTCGCGAACAGCCGGAACGTGCCGCCGTAGGCGTCGTTCGGGATGACCACGTGGTCGCCGGGGCTGAGCAGCGTGCGCAGCAGGGCGTCCTCGGCCGCCAGACCGGACGCGAACGCGAGCCCGCGGCGCCCGCCCTCCAGCGCGGCGAGGTTCTCCTCCAGGGCGGTCCTGGTGGGGTTGGCGCTACGGCTGTACTCGTAGCCCCCGCGCAGGCCGCCGACGCCGTCCTGCTTGTAGGTCGAGACCTGGTAGATCGGCGGTACGACCGCACCGGTGAGGGGGTCCGCCGTGTTGCCCGCGTGGATGGCGAGCGTCTCGAAGTGCTGACTGATGTGGTGCCTGTCGCTCATGGGACATGAGCCTAGTGCTCCCGTGCGCCCGGCGCGTCGTCCACAGGACGCGGCGGACGCGGCGCCGGTTGTCCACAGGGCGCTCCGGCCGTCGTCCACAGGCCCGGACACCGGTTGGCCAAGGGTCGGCCCCGTCTGGTTCGCTTGACGCATGGCGATTCTCTGGGCCCTGATGGCGGCGCTCCTGCTGAGCTTCGTGCTGCTCCCCGTCCTGCGGCGGCGGCGCGGCATGATCGAGCGGGTCCACCCGAGCCACCCGGACGCCGCCGACCCGGCGGACTACGGGTTCGTGCGCGAGGAGGACCTGGACGTCCGTATGCCGGGTCCCGACCAGGACCTGCTCGACGTCCTCGACGTCGTGCAGCGCACCCAGGACCACCGGGCCGCCGCGCAGTTGCTCGCGGGCACGGAGATCGACGGCGAGGTGCGCTGGCAGCGCGTCCAGGCCTTCGCCGGCGCGGCGGCACTGGAGCTCAAGGAGCGGCCCGGCGGCATCCACGAGACACCGGGTGGGCAGTGGCTGCGGGTGTGGCGGGCCGAGCAGCCCAAGGACGCGGGCGGCGCCGCCGTGCACGCCGAGTTCCTGGTGCAGCAGGCGTGGCGGACGTCGACACCGGGCACCGACGACTTCCGGATCATCATGGAGGAGGCCAGGGACGCCTGCGGGCAGGCGGCGCTGCTGTCCCCCGGTGACCCGGTGCCGTACGTCATCGAGCTGTCGGTGGCCCGTGGGCTGAACTACACGCAGGCCGAGTTCGAGAAGCTGTGGCTGAAGATCCTGGACCGCGCGCCCGCGCACATGGGGGCGCACCTGGCGGCGCTGCACTACTGGTGCGAGAAGTGGCACGGTTCCCGTGAGCTGGCCCACTCCTTCGCCGAGGCCGCCGCCGCCCGTGCCCCGCGGGGCTCGCTGCTGGCCGCGCTGCCGCTGTTCGCCGTCTTCGAGCACCTGCCCGAGGTCAACCTGGTGGCGAGCTTCTACCAGAGCGAGGTCGTCACCAAGGCGGTGCACGGCGCCCTGCACGCCGTGCACGCGGCCCGGCAGGACGACCCGATGCTCGCCCATGTCCGGCATCTGCTGGTCTTCTTCCTGGTGCGCTCCGAGCGCTGGTCGGAAGCCATGGACGAGTTGATACGCGTCGACGGGCACGTGGGGGCCCTGCCGTGGACGCTGTCGGCGGACCCGGCCGCCGAGTTCGCCCTCTACCGCGCCCTGGCGGTGGCGGGCTACGAGGCGAACGGCGGGAGCCCGGCGACACTGCGGGGCTGAGCGCGGCGGCGGGCGGCGTCCCGCGGAACCGAAGTGCCACCGAAGTGCCGCACAGCACCCCGTGGGCAACAATGGGACTCCCGCGCCGGGTGAGGTGGTGCCGATGCCCGCTTGGCATCTGCGTGACTATCACGACGACGATCTCGACCAGGCCATCCAGATCTGGGACCAGAGCCGACTGGCCGACGAGCAGCGGGTGTTTCCGGTCTCCGAGGTGATGGCCGCGGCCAAGGCCGGTCCGACGGCGGTGGTCGCGGTGGTCGGTGACCAGCTCGTGGGCATGGCCGTGGCGCAGGCCCACGAGAAGCGGGCCTGGATCCTGCTGGTGGCGCTCGCCGCACGATGGCGCGAGCGCGGGATCGGCAGCGCCCTGCTGGCCGAGCTGGAGCGCCGTCTGCGCGGCCTGGGGGTGCGCCACGTCAGCGCCCTGCTGCCGGCCGGAGCCGCCGGGACGAAGGCGCTGGAGAACTCCGGCTACCGGTCCCGGACCGACCTGACCTACTACGAGAAGCTGGAACCGCCCGGTGCCGCCGGCGCCGACGTCCTCGCGGCGGTGGGCGGCCGCCTGCTGCCCGACGGGCTCTGGGACGCGATGGCGGGCATGGAGCGGGAGAAGCGGATCGTCGAACGCCGGGTGGTGCTGCCGCTGACCGAACCGGCGCTGGCGGACCGCTACGGCGTCGTTCCGCCCAAGTCGATCATCCTGTTCGGGCCGCCCGGCACCGGAAAGACCAGTTTCGCCAAGGCGGTGGCCTCGCGGCTCGGCTGGCCGTTCGTGGAACTCTTCCCGTCCCGGCTGGCGGCCGACACCGACGGGGGGCTGGCCGTCGCACTGCGGGAGGCCTTCGCGGACCTCGCGGAGCTGGACTCCGTGCTGCTCTTCGTCGACGAGGTGGAGGAGATCGCCGGGGTGCGCTCCGGGAAGGCCGTCGACCCCGGGCACGGGGTGACCAACGAACTGCTCAAGCTCATCCCCGTCTTCCGCGAGCACGACGCGCGACTGCTGGCCTGCGCCACCAACTCGGTGCGCTCGCTGGACGCGGCGTTCCTGCGGCCGGGCCGGTTCGACTACGTCATTCCCATCGGCCCGCCGGACCCCACCGCCCGCGCGGCGATCTGGGCCCGCTATCTCAGGGGCTCCGCCGAATCGGTGGACGTGGGGCGACTGGTCGCGGCCAGCGAGCTGTTCACCCCAGCCGACATCGAGTTCGCCGCCCGCAAGGGCGCTCAGGCGGCGTTCGAGTACGAGGTCGCGCACCGCGAGGGACGAGCGGCCACCACCGAGGACTACATGGCCGCCATCGGCGACACCCGGCCGACCCTCACCCCGCACACGATCGAGGAGTTCACCG
Organism: Streptomyces sp. NPDC006655; assembly: GCF_040703965.1. Taxonomy (NCBI): domain Bacteria; kingdom Bacillati; phylum Actinomycetota; class Actinomycetes; order Kitasatosporales; family Streptomycetaceae; genus Streptomyces; species Streptomyces sp. NPDC006655. The sequence goes on from NZ_JBEYJU010000009.1 coordinate 144,509, forward strand.
AGGACATCGACCAGTACAGCCGCCTCTGACGTCCGCTCTTCGACGGCGTCGGCGCAGGCGGCCGCCCGTTGTGGCCGCGAGCGGCTCGCGCTTCACGCCTCCCGGCGCAGGTCCCGGACGGCTTTCATGAGGTCCGCCATGGCGGACCGGCTCTCGTCGTCGCGCCGGTCGTCGATCGCCGCGAGGGCCGTGGCGGCGGCCGTGCGGATCCGGTGGGGCAGCCCTTCGGCGGCCGTGAGGCGGTAGGCGGCGGTACGGCGGGCCACGCGCTCGGCCGCGTCCACCGCGTCGGGTCCCGACAACGGGAAGACGGCGGCCCGGTACGCCGATATCCCGAGCAGCATCATGTCGGCGATCCCGTCGGCGTACCCGAGCGCGGCGGCCCTGCCCTGGCCCTCCCGGATGGTCGCGATCATGTGCCGGCGGGACAGGACCGAGCCCAGTGCACCACCGCCCCCGAGGGAGAGGGCGCAGGTGACGGCGAGGAACGGCCCGCCCCACACGTAGCCGGTGATACCGCCGAGGACCGCGAGCGCGACGGTCCACGCGGCCGCGGTCCGGGCACTGATCCGCTCCGGTGTGGTGTCCATGCCGGAAGTGTCCCAGCCGGTACGGACACCACCCGCGCGGGGTGGGTGCTCAGCCCTCCGCTCGGGCCGGCAGGCGCCAGCCGGGGCGGGGGAAATGGCAGGTGTAGCCGTCCGGGTAGCGCTCCAGGTAGTCCTGGTGCTCGGGTTCCGCCTCCCAGAACGGTCCCACCGGCTCGACCTCGGTGACGACCTTGCCGGGCCACAGCCCGGAGGCGTCCACGTCCGCGATGGTGTCCTCGGCGATCCGCTTCTGCTCGTCGTCCGTGTAGTAGATCGCCGAGCGGTAGCTGAGGCCGATGTCGTTGCCCTGGCGGTTCCTGGTGCTCGGGTCGTGGATCTGGAAGAAGAACTCCAGGATCGCGCGGTAGTCCGTCTGCTCGGGGTCGAAGAGGATCTCGATGGCCTCCGCGTGCGTGCCGTGATTCCGGTACGTCGCGTTCGGCACGTCACCCCCGGTGTAGCCGACCCGGGTCGCCGTCACGCCCGGGAGCCGGCGGATCAGGTCCTGCATCCCCCAGAAGCATCCGCCCGCCAGCACGGCCCTCTGCGTCTGCGCAGCCATCGTGGCCCCTCCAATTTCTCTCAGCCGGGTAACCACCCCCCTCAACACTCGGGGGTTCCGGACGATTCCACCCCCGGCGGCGAACGCAGGCGCACCCCGCGCCGGGACGGGAAAAACAGGTTGCCGCGGTCCGGCCGAGGGTGCTGAATGGCGGGCATGGCCGACATCCAGGGCTCGTATGACGAACTGTTCGCCGCTGTCCCGGACCTGCTGTCCGGACTGCTGGACGCGGGGGACGCGGGAGGTGCCGTCGCCGTCTTCGTGGACGGGGAGGCCGTGGTGGACGTGTGGGGCGGCTCCGCCGACGGCGGGCGGGGCCGGCCGTGGGAGCGGGACACGATCGTCAACGTGTACTCCGTGACCAAGACGATGACCGCACTGTCCGCGCTCGTGCTGATCGACCGGGGCGAACTGGACCCGGACGCGCCGGTCGCCCGCCACTGGCCCGAGTTCGCCGCGGCCGGCAAGGAGAACGTGCTGGTACGGCATCTGCTGTCGCACACCGCCGGGCTGCCCGACTGGGAGGGCCCCGTCGAGGAGCTGTACGACTGGGCGTCCGCCACGGCCCGGCTCGCCGGTCAGGCCCCGCAGTGGGAGCCGGGCACCGCGGCCGGGTACCACTCGCTGACCCAGGGGTTCCTGGTGGGTGAGGTGGTGCGCCGGATCACCGGGCGGAGCGTCGGTGAGTTCTTCGCCGCCGAGGTGGCGGGGCCGCTCGGTGCGGACTTCCACATCGGGCTGGCCGCCGAGCACGACCGGCGGGTCGCGCTCACCGTGCCGCCGCCGGGCCGGGACGAGGACTACACGGCCAGTGCGCCGGGGCGCGACGCGACGGCGCCCGCCACCGCCACCGCGCTCCGCGTCCGGGACGGCAACAGCCTCGCCTGGCGGCGGGCCCAGATCCCGGCGGCGAGCGGCTTCGGCAACGCCCGCTCGGTCGCCCTCGTCCAGTCCCTGCTCGCCTGCGGCGGCACCGTCGGCGGGGTGCGGGTGCTGTCGCCGGAGGGCTGCGAGCGGGCGCGCCGGGTGCAGTTCGAGGGTGTGGACCGGGTGCTCGGCATGCCGTGCCGGTACGGTCTCGGCTACGGCCTCTTCGGCGACGCCCTCGGCTGGGGCGGCTGGGGCGGTGCCCTGGTCTGGGTGGACCCCGGCGAACGGCTGGCGATGGCCTACGTGACGAACCAGATGCGCGAACCCGCCGCCGACAACCGCGGACTCGAACTGGTCATGGCAGCCCAGGACGGCCTCAAGGGGTTGCGCGCCTGAGTTGCCGGAGGGCTCAGCCGCCGCCTCCGTAGGGCCTGGTGAGGATCTCCAGGCGGTGGCCGTTGGGGTCGTCGAAGTAGGTGCCGCGGCCGCCGTCGTTGGTGTTGATCTCGCCGGGACGGCTGTGGGACGGATCCGCCCAGTAGTCGAGGCCGGCCTCCCGGATGCGGGCGAAGATCTCGTCGAAGTCGTCTTCGGAGACCAGGAAGGCGTAGTGCTGCGTGGGGATGCTCCCCGGCGCGTCCATGTAGTCGAGGGTGACGCCGTTCGGCAGGGTGACCGGGACGAACGGGCCGTAGTCCGGGCTGACGTGGAGTCCGAGGACGTCGGCGAGGAACCTGGCCGACGCGCGCTTGTCGTGTGCGGCGACGATGGTGTGGTTCAGGTTCACGGTCATCGTGGGACCTCCTCCTGTCCAACGTACCCCCGGCACCGATCAAGGCAGGCCCTGCCCTGATCGGTGACCGCGGTCGTGCTGGTGACCGCCGACCTGGTGGCCCGCGCCCCGGTCGGCGGTCCCCGCTCAGATGGTCGCCGTGTCGATCACGAAGCGGTAGCGGACGTCGCTGTTCACGACCCGCTCGTAGGCCTCGTTGATCTGGTCGGCGCGGATGAGTTCGATCTCGGCGCCCAGGTTGTGCTCGGCGCAGAAGTCGAGCATCTCCTGGGTCTCCGGGATACCGCCGATGCCGGAGCTGCTCAGGCTGCGGCGGTTGCCGAAGACGGAGGAGAGGAGGATGTGGACCGGCTCCTCCGGGATGCCCACGTTCACCATGGCGCCGTCGGTGCGCAGCAGCGACAGGTAGGCGTCGAAGTCCAGCGGGGCCGAGACGGTGTTGAGGATGATGTCGAAGGTGCCCTTGAGGTCCTCGAAGGTCTTCGGGTCGCTGGTCGCGTGGTAGTGCGTGGCACCCAGCTTGAGGCCGTCGTCCTTCTTGCGGAGGGACTGGGAGAGCACGGTGACCTCGGCGCCGAGCGCGGCGGCGATCTTCACGCCCATGTGGCCCAGGCCGCCGAGACCGACGACCGCGACCTTCTTGCCGGGACCGGCGTTCCAGTGCTTCAGCGGGGAGTACGTGGTGATGCCGGCGCACAGGAGGGGGGCGGCGACGTCGAGCGCGAGACCGTCGGGGATGCGGACGACGTAGTTCTCGTCGACGACGATCTTCTGCGAGTAACCGCCGTAGGTGGGCTGCCCGTCCTTGCCGACGCCGTTGTACGTGAAGGTGGGGCCGCCGCCGGTGCAGTACTGCTGGAGGCCGGCCTTGCAGTTGTCGCACTCGCGGCAGGAGTCGACCATGCAGCCGACGCCCACCCGGTCGCCCACCGCGTACTTGGTGACGCCCGGGCCCACCTCGGAGACGACGCCCGCGATCTCGTGACCGGGCACCATCGGGAAGATCGCCGTACCCCAGCCCTCGCGGGCCTGGTGGATGTCGGAGTGGCAGATACCGGCGAACTCGACGTCGATGAGGACATCGGATTCACCGACCGCGCGCCGCTCGATCGTGGTCCGCTCCAGCGGAGCCTTGGCGGCGGGCGCGGCGTAAGCAGCAACAGTGGTCATGAGGGGGGTTCTCCTAAGGATGTCTTCATGCCCGGGTGCCCTGTCACGTCCCAGGCACGCTGCCAGCCTCCACCACGCTACGTCCGTCACCCAGCCCACGCCTCTGCGTACGTCTGCCGTGCCTACCACTGGCGGGGTCAGGTTCCGGTGCGTACGTCCGTGAATACTGGAGGTATGGAAGACCAGTCCCCGCCCCCCGCCTCCCCCGCCGTGCCCCTGGACCGGCGGGCCGAGCTCAGTGAGTTCCTGCGCACCCGGCGGGCCCGGCTGCGCCCCTCGGACGTGGGACTGCCGGACTACGGGCGGCACCGCAGGGTGCCGGGGCTCAGGCGGGAGGAGCTGGCACAGCTGGCCGGGGTGTCGGTGGCGTACTACACACGCCTCGAACAGGGCAACGGGCAGAACGTGTCGGCGGAGGTGCTGGACTCCATCGCCCGTGCGCTGCGGCTCTCCGACGCCGAGCACGCGCACCTCATCCACCTCGCCAAGGGCAAGCAGCACAAGAAGAAGGCGTCGGGGCGGCCGCAGCAGGTGCGGGCACCGCTGGCGCAGCTGCTGGACGCGATGGAGGGCGTACCGGCGTACATCGTGGGGCGGCGCTCGGAGATCCTGGCGTGGAACCGGATGGCGGCGGCGGTCTTCGGCGACTGGGCGGAGCTGCCCGCCGCGGAGCGCAACTGGGCGCGGCTGACGTTCCTGCGTCCCGACTACCGCGACCTGTTCGTGGAGTGGGAGCAGAAGGCCATCGACATCGTGTGCCAGCTGCGGATGGACGCGGGCTGCTATCCCGACGACACCCGGCTGTCCGCGCTGGTGGGCGAACTCTCGGTGAAGAGCGAGGAGTTCCGTCGGCTGTGGGCGACGCACGACGTCAAGGAGAAGTCGTACGGGGTGAAGCGGATGCACCATCCGCTGGTGGGCGGACTGTCCCTGCACTACGAGTCGTTCCGGATGGCCGGCGACCAGGACCAGGCGCTGGTCACCTACCACGCGGAACCGGGCTCGGCGTCGGCGGAGGCGCTGCGGCTGCTGGCCAGCTGGGGCACGGACGCCAACCGGGTCACGCCCCGGGCCTGACCCGGCCGGGACAGGGGAACGGCCCGCCGGAAGCCGCGCTTCCGACGGGCCGCTCGCTGTGGTCCTACTCGGCGACCGACGCGCTCACTTGGCGTAGTACGCGTTGTAGATCGAGATCGTCGACTTGTTGCCCTTCTTGTCGGCGATCTTGGCGTGGAACGAGATGGCCTTGCCCTTGGCCGGGTTCTTGACGGTGATCCTGCCGTGGCTGACCGTCAGCTTCTTCCAGGTCTTGCCGTAGTCGTACGACACGTAGACCACCAGCGACTTCAGGTTGCGGCCGGCGGCCGCGCCCTCGACGGTGACCGGGAAGGTGACCGTCTTCCCGGCGGCGACGCGGCTGTCGAGGCCGGTCGTGGCGCCGAAGTGGACGGTGGAGGCGGGGAGCTGGGCCAGCGGGGTGCTGCTGCCGGGCTTCTTCGAGTGGAAGGTCCAGCTCGCGTCGATCCGCGTGGAGGCGGCGGCGACCTTGACCGAGCGGATGACCGAGGTGGTCAGCTTGTACTCGGCGTCACCGGACGGCACGTTGAACACGCCGTCGCCGAACAGCGGGTCCTTGTTGGAGCCCACCTTGGTGCCGTTGCGGTACAGGGTGGTGTTCACCGACAGGAAGTCGGAGGACCCCGGGTGCTTCGCGCTGTCGGAGAACAACGGGATCACGCCGAAGATCTGGTTGCCGTCGCGGTACAGGCCGTACTGCGAGGTGAGGTGCGGACCGAAGACCGCGGTGTTGAAGGTGTTCCGGTAGGTCCGGCCCGCCTTGTAGGCCTGCAGGTCGTCCTGCGTGTAGCCGGCCTCGGCGATCGGCAGGCCCTGCGCGTCGTGTCCGCCGTACTGCTGGACGTCGAAGGCCCACTGGGCGCCGTCGACGGTGGAGACGTGGAAGGTGCGGGTGGCGGGCAGCTTCTGCTCCACCCCGAGGCCCGTGACGAAGTCGCCGCCGACGACACCCCAGGGGCTCACCGATCCGGTCTTGCCGGGAGCGGAGGCGCCCACGGTGTTCTGCACCGTGGCCAGCTCGCCGGCCGTGAAGTGCCGGACCTTGCCGCCCTGCAACCTCTTGACGGGAGCGCTGGTGGCGACGTCGTACTCCTCGCCGCCGCCCTTGACGAACTGGCCGCTCCAGGTCTGCGTCAGGCCGCTGACGTCCGGTCCCAGACCGGCGGTCCTGATCTTGTCGAAGGAGTCGAAGCCGGCCCCGATGCCGATGCCCGCCGGGTCGTACATGTAGTCGACCGAAGCGAAGTTCGGCGTGGCCGCCGCGTCCGGCACGGTGATGTCGGACGCCTTGGTGGTGCGGGCGTCGACGGTGACCGTGAGGTCCTTGGTGACGCTCAGCTTCGGCTGGGCCAGCCAGTCGAGGCCGCCGTTGAAGGTGGTGAAGTCCTTGGCGATCCAGGAGTCGAGCAGGTACGTGCCCTTGGGCACCCGCAAGGTCGCGGTCCCCGAGTCGGACACCGGCACGTTGATCCCACTGCCGTTGCCGAGGCCCGAGTAGCCCAGCAGACTCGTGTTGTAGAGCCCGGCCGGCTTGCCGTCCCGGCCGATGTGCTTGACCGTGACGCTGTACGACTGCACCTCGCGCTGGACCGCGGCCGCCGTGCGGACGGTCTGGCCGCCGCCGGTCGCCGTCACGTACGCCGAGTAGGCGCCGTCGAGGGTGCCGCCCAGCTTGGTGTTGACGGTGACACCGACCGAGGCCGTGCCGCCCGCCGGGACGGTCACCTTGGTCGCGCCCAGCGTGAGGAAGCCGGCCGGGGCCGCCGCGCCCTTGGGGTCGATGGCGGACGAGGTGAGGCTGAGGGTGACGTCCTTGGTGCCGACGTTGCGGTAGGTCAGCTGCTTGGTGACCGGGGTGTCGTCGGTGTGCGGCCACTGCTGCACACCGAAGTTGACCGACGTCGGCTCGGCGAGCACGGTCTGCTTGATCGCCTTGTCGACGGCGATCCGGCCCGAACCCTGCTGGAACGGCGTGTACTTGCCGGCCTTCGCGGAGCCGGTCAGGGCCGACTTCAGCTCCTGGTAGCCCCAGTCGGGGTGTTCCTGCTTGAGGATCGCGGCGGCGCCCGCGACGTGCGGGGTGGCCATCGACGTACCGGAGATGGTCAGGTAGCCGGCCGGGTTCTCGCCGACCTCCTGGTCGATGACGCTGCCCTTGGCCGCGGCGGCGGTGATGTCGACGCCCGGGGCGGTGACGTCCGGTTTGATGGAGCCGTCGGCCGCGGGTCCCGTGGAGGAGAAGTCGGCGAGCTTGTCGTTGCCGTCGACGGCGCCGACGGTGAGCGCGGCGGCCGCGCTGCCGGGCGAACCGATCGACTGGGGGCCGTCGTTGCCCGCGGCGATCGCGAACAGGATGTTCTTCTCCGCGGAGAGCTTGTTGACCTCCGCCTCCAGCGGGTCGATCTCCGGGGAGTCGTAGCCGCCGAGGCTGAGGTTGACGACGTCGGCGCCCTCGGCCGCCGCCCATTCCATGCCGGCGAGGATCCCGGAGTCGTCACCGGAGCCGGTGTCGTCGAGGACCTTGCCGTTGAGGATCTTGGCGCCGGGTGCGACACCCGTGTACTTGCCGTGCGACTTGGCGCCGGTGCCGGCCGCGATGGACGCGACGTGCGTGCCGTGGCCGAAGTGGTCGGAGGCGTCGGCGGCCGTGGTGAAGTTCTTGGAGGCGATCACCTGGTCCTTGAGGTCCGGGTGGGTGGTGTCCACACCGGTGTCCAGGACGGCGATCTTCACGCCCTTGCCGTTGTAGCCGGCCGCCCACGCCGCGGGGGCGCCGATCTGCGGCACGGACTTGTCGAGGGCGGCCTTGCGGACGCCGTCGAGCCAGACGTGCGCGATACCGGCGGCCGCCTTGTCGCCGTTGGTGACCGCGTCCCACAGCTCGGGCGTTTCCTTGACCGGGGTCTGCACGGCGTCCGCGTTGAGCGCCTTGAGGCTGTGCCGCAGGGTGCCCGCGTCCCGGACGTCGGCCTTGGCCGCGGAGGCGGCACCGCTGTAGCCGACGATGACCTTCAGGCCGTTCTTCTGCGCCCTGCGGGTGGCGGCCTTGTTCAACTCGGTGACGTCGAAAAGCCGTTGGTCCAGCTTTCCGGAGGCCACCAGCCGGACGGCGTCGCCGGGCACGACGAGGGTGTGCCCGCCGACCTTGCTGATGCGGAACGGTATGTGCTCGCGCCCCTTCGCCCGCTCCAGGCCGACGACGCGGCCCTTGGCGTCGAGGGCGACGCGGTCGCCGGTGATCAGGGTGACGTGGTGCTTGCCGGCGAGCGAGGCACGGGCCGCGGCGACGGCCGCTGCTGTGCGCTGTTCCGGCTTCGCCGACGCCGGGCTGGTCATGCCTGCGGCGAGGGCGACGGCGGCCGCTGTGGCCACCGTGGCCGCCGCGGCTCTTTTCACTTGTCTACGCAAGACTCCCCCTGGGAGACGGTGTGCCGGGCGAATTCCCCGTTCACCCGGTCGGGGGCAGTCTCGTACGTACGTACGTCAACCCCCCGGACACGGAGTATGCCGGGGGGTGATCAGTGGGCTCAATAGACGAGAGACCGGTAAGAAGCAAGCGAGAGATTTGTTACCGGCCGGGGCGGACACCGTTACACAATCGCGCGGTTGTGCACGGGAGTTCGGTGCTACGCGCCGGCGTTCTCCTTGACGGTGATCCTGCCCTTGCGGATGGTCGCGAGGCGCGGGGCCTTCTTCGCGATCGCGGAGTCGTGGGTGACCATGACGAAGGTCAGCCCGTGCTCCTTCCACATGCGCTCCAGCACGTCCATGATCTCGTCGCGCATGCCCTCGTCGAGGTTGCCGGTCGGCTCGTCGGCGAGCAGCACCTTGGGCTGCTTGACGAGGGCGCGGGCGATGGCGACGCGCTGCTGCTGGCCGCCGGACATCTCGCCGGGGAGGTGGCCGAGGCGTTCGCCGAGACCGACGGACGTGAGCGCCTCGGCGGCGCGTTCCCGGCGGTCCCTGGTCCTGACGCCGAGGGGGACGAGGGCCGTCTCGACGTTCTCCTGGGCGGTGAGCGTCGGGATCAGGTTGAAGGACTGGAAGACGAAGCCGATGTTCGCGCTGCGGACCGAGGTGAGCTTCGTCTCGGAGAGCTTGGCCAAGTCGGTGCCGTCGAGGACGACTTCACCGGAGGTGGGGCGGTCCAGGCCGCCGAGCATCTGGAGGAGGGTGGACTTGCCGCCGCCGGTGGGGCCCTGGATGACCAGGCGGTCGCCGTCGGCGATGGTGAGGTCGATGCCGTCGAGGGCGCGGACGGGGTCCTTGCCGCGTGCGTAGAGCTTGGTGACGTTTCTGAGTTCGTACATGGGGGCTGCTCCTGAAAGTACTGGGGTGGGGCGGTTCGGATGTCGGCCGCGGGCCGGTGGGGGCTGGTCGCGCAGTTCCTCCCCCAGCCTTCGGCTGGGGGTACCCCCAGCGCCTCTGACGGGGCACGTCCTGAGCGAAGCCCCCGCCCAGCCGCATCCGACGTCGGCTACTCCACGCGCCGGAGTGCGTCCGCCGGGCGGAGCCTGGACGCGCGCCAGCCTCCGAACGCGCCCGCGATCAGGCCGCCGGCCACCGCAAGGGCCACCGCGAGGACGATCGTCGTCACGCTGACCGGGGCCGTCAGGGCGACCTCCAGGGTCTTCGCGGCCTGTCGGCCGGGACCGAAGCCACCGCCGCCACCGCCGCCGAACCCACCGCCCCCGCCGGGGCCGCCGCCAGCGTTCCCGCCGCCGAGGGAGGCCTGCAGGGTGGGGCTGATCTCGGTGACGACGTACGCGCCCGCCAGCCCGAGCGCGATGCCGAGGGCGCCGCCGACCAGGCCGTTGACCATCGCCTCGCCGATGACCTGCCGGGTGACCCGCCCGGACTTCCAGCCCAGCGCCTTCAGCGTGCCGAACTCGCGGACGCGCCGGGAGACCGCCGAGGAGGTGAGCAGGCCGGCCACCAGGAACGCGGCCACCAACACCGCGATGGAGAGCCACTTGCCGACGTTGGTGGCGAGGCTGGAGGCGGTGGAGAGGGAGCCGGAGACCGTCTTGGCGAGGTCGGCGGAGGTGGTGACGGTCGTACCCGAGACGTTCTTCTGGATCGCGCTCTTGACGCTGTCGATCTGCTGGGAGTCGGTCGCCTTGACGTAGATCGTGGTGACCTTGTTCTTCTCGGCGGCCAGCGTCTGCGCCTGCCGCAACGGGATGTAGAGGTTGGCCGCGGAGTCACCGGAGGTGGCGGTGGCGATGCCGATCACCTTGAACGTGACGCTCTTGATGGTGACCGTGGAGCCGACCTTGTACTTCTTCTCCTTGGCGTAGGCGGCGTCGGCGACGGCGACCTTCGCGTCGGCCTCGCTCGCCGTGAAGGTACGGCCGCTGGTGATCTTCGACGAGGTCAGCGGGCCGAGGCCGGCGTGGGCGACGTCGGTACCGAAGACGCTGTAGCTGTTGACGTCGAAGTTCGCGCCGCCGCCGCGGACCTCACCCTGCGGCGCCCCGGTGCCGCCGCCGCGCTCGCCGAACCCGCCGCCGCCGGAGTTCTGGTTCTGCTGGAACTGGCCGCGGGTGAACTGACCGCTGATCTTCACCACGTTCAGGCTCAGTCCGCCGACCGCGGTCGAGACGCCCTTCTGGCCGGCGACCTTGGTGACGGTCGAGGAGGCCAGGGTGGTGAAGCCCTGCACCAGGACGCGGTCGCTGCTCTGCGTCTTCGACGAACCGTTGTTCTGTGCGTCGAAGTTGAAGCGCGGCCGCTGGGAGCTGCCCGTGGTCGCGGAGGCCGCCTTGGTGACCGTCATGTCCGTACCCAGGCCGTACAGCGACTGGAGGACCTTGTCCTGCGCCTTCCCCATGCCGTTGGACACGGAGTTGACCACGATGACCAGTGCGATGCCCAGCGCGAGGCCGGAGGCGACGACGAGAGCCGCCTTTCTGCGGCGGCGCAGTTCGCGCCTCAGGTAGGTGAAGAACATGACCGCACGGTAGGGACGCACCGTGATGGCTCACTGAGGCCGAAATAAAAGAACCATGAGAAGGCTGTGGCGAACCCCGGAAATGCCGGTGCCGCCCCTGGGGGCGGCACCGGTGAGCTGTGCGGCGGCTGTGCGCCAGGTGCCGGACGGCCGGTCCCGCATGCCTATTGGCCGGCCTGGCGCATGTCGAGGATCCTGCGGAGGTCCTCCAGACGGCGGAAGGCGTGGAAGCGCACGTCGAGGTACTGGGCCAGTTCGCGGAGCACCTCGGCACGCTTGGGGTGGTGACGGGGCAGCAGGCCCAGGGCTTGGTCCAGCAACTCGACGGCCTCGTCGATGTCCTCGTGACGGCGGTCGATCTCGAAGCGCATCCACAGCTGCTGGGCCAGGTTGGCGAGCCTGGTGGCCTTCCGGGCGTCACGCGCGTCCCGGTCGGGTGAGAGTTCGACCGCTTCGCGGGCCAGCTCGATCGCCGTGTCAAGGTCCACGAACCCCCAGGCCGCACTGAGGTCGTTGAGGGCGGCGGGCCGTTCGGGATGACCGAGGGGGGCGGCGTCCACGGCATCCTGTCCGACCCGGATCGCCTGCACGAGGTCGGTGGCGTCTCCGGTCGCCTGGGCCCGGAGGGTGAGCATGTAGCAGAGGTTGTGCAGGATCGTCGGATCGGCCTCCGGCGCCCGCGTCACCGCCTGAGTACCCGCCACGACGGCCGCGTCGAGATCCGCCAGGTCCTTCCTCGCCTGGTAGCGCAGCAGCAGATCTATGGACAGCCCCTGGAAGGCAGTGGCCACGCCTTGCTCCGCGACGCCGTTCGCGATTCCCACCGCGATGGCTCTGTGGTGCACCGCGATGGCGCTGTCGAGGGCGTCGGCGCTGCCCGCCAGCCGAGCTCGGTGCGAGAGAGCCAGGCCCAGGTGGTGGAGGGAGGAGAAAAGGTGATCGTCCGCCTCCTCTGCGGCGCTTCGAGCCCGCAGACCGAACTCGACCGCTTCCTCCGCATCTGATCCCGATCCCGTGATCTGAGATCGCGTACGCAACGTGGCGCTGAGGAAGTCGAGATCTCTGACGTAGGCCGAGGAGCCCGGCTCGCCCTCCTCGACCGCGCCCCGGCCCATGGTGATGGCCCGGTCCAGGGCTTCCAGCTGCCCGGTCTCCTCCCAGAGTCCGTAGGCCACGTGAGCCAGCCCGCTGAGCCCCTCGGCGCGGCTCGGCACCCTGTCGCCGGTCGGTCCGTCCATGCGACCGGCGACATCCTGTGGCACGTTCGCGTCGTCGGGCGTGCCTCCCGACCGGAACAGCGCCTCCGAGGTCCGCAGGGAAGCGCGAACCGCTTCCTCGTCAGGCAGCAACCACGCGCGCATCCGGTGGAACCATCCCGCCAACAACACGGCCGAGTGCCGGAACTCCCGGTCCGCCACGGGCCTTCCGGTCTCGACGTGGCGGCGTGAGGCGAACTGCACGAGCAGTGAGGCGTCCGCGGACGCCATAGGGTCGAGAAGCAGCGCAGGCTCCGCATACAGCACGAACGCGTCCAGCCTGTCGTGCATGCGACGCAGAATCTGGTCACGCTCGGCCGCGAGGTCGGTCATCATGGCCCCAGGTGGACGTAGGAACACCAGCCGACGGAGGCCATCGGGTAGCTGTGCCGCTGGTCGAGGACGGCGCAGTGGAGAGCTCGTGCGGCACCGTCGGCGGCCACTTCTCCCGTCGACCGGGCAAGACGGGAGTAGACACCGGCGGCGACCATCGGCGCCATGGCGTCGTCGATGGACCACAGGGTTCCGATGACGTGGCGGTAGCCGGCCAGTTGCATCATCGTGGCAAGGTTCAGGGATTCGTCACTGAGCCCGCTCACGGTACGGGCGGTGCCGCATGCGGACAGGAAGGCGAACTCGCCGTTCCGGTCCGGTGAGGTGCCGGACACGGCGCCCATCCGCAGTTCCTCGTCGTACAGCAGCAGGCGGGCGTCGTCCTCACCCGATGGGCCGCGTACGGCTCCGTGGCAGGCGAAATGGGCCCAATCCGCCCGCTGCAGATGTTCCCGGACGGCCGCCTCCGTGGCGGCCGGTCCGACAAGCGCACGCGCGGCGGGAAAGTACCGGAGAAAGATCTCGGCCTCCTGCTGTGCGGTGGGCAAGGTGCGCTGTCCACCGCCGACCCGGGAATCAGGCACGGCGACGAGCAGCGGGCGTCCGGTCGGCGTGAGCGATGCCGACCTGCAGTCGATCAGTTGACGCAGGGTCGGGGTGTAGGAGGAAACGACCCGATCCAGCACCGACTGACCGTCGGCGCGCTGCCGATTGTGGAGCCCGGCGGCGTGCAACGGCAGGGAGGCGAAGGCGCCGGTGGGGCACCACCACACCCGTTCGGCCTCGTCCGCGGACTTCGCCCGCGTATAACCCAATTCGTTGAGAACGGGTGCGCAGACCTGATGCCACAGCCACTCCAGTGCCGTCGCCACCAGGTGGCGTCCGCTCGTGCGCTGCGAAAGCCCGAGATCCTCGCCTTCCAGGATCGCCATGCCGAGCGAGAAACGGCGGGCGTAGGACCGTACGAGATCGTCGGTGACGCCGTCCAGCGGGATTGCCAGCACGTTCCGCTGCGCCCGCACCACCAGGGCGTCGCAACGCGAGCGGCTCGTGTTGACGATGATGACGGGGCCCTCTGTGGCGGCGTCCCGCAGCACCGGGTAGGACGGCCTGGTGAGGAAGTCGGCCAGAACCTCCTTGTCCCTGATCAGCTCGACGAGTTGGCTTCTGCGGCGGGCGGCAGCGAGCCGCTCGCCGGTGGAGAGAGCTCCCCCGTACGCGTCCGGTACGGGAGGGGCCTCGGCCTTTGCATGAGCTCGCGCAAACTGCTCCGCCAGCTCCGGGGCCACTCGGGCGACCCGGCGCAGGGCTGCCTGGCCACCGAGGGCGCGGCCGAGCTGAATGCCCCGGCCGCATTCGAGCAGTTCGACGGCACGTTCGTACTCGCGTCTGCCGATGGCCAGGGCCGCCGCGTCCCGGGCCAGGCCGTCGGACGCCCGCAGGAGGGTCTCCTGCCCCTCACGGTCGATCCCCGACCAGGAGGCGAGCTCCAGCAGGTCCAGGGCCGTGCCGTAGGCCTGGGAAGCCTGCTCGGAGTCCCCCAGCGCTTCGGCGGACCTCGCCCAGTTGCAGGCGGCGTCCAGACGGACCCGCATGCGCTCCGTCCCCGTCGTGGCCGCCGTCCTGAAGAGGACGGCGGCTTCCGCGAGGGCTCCGGTGGAGGGCGTGTTCTGGTTCAGTTCCCGCAAGCGTGAGGCGAGCATCGTACCGATGAGGGTTGCCTGCTCCGTCCCCTCACCGGCGAGACGGTGCATGTCCCGGCAGATGGCGACCGACTCCTTCAGCAGGCTGACGTCGTTGTCGTGGAGGTATCGGCAGTGCAAGGCCAAGGACAACTCGAGAAGATGCTCAGCCCGCTCTTGTGTCTCCTGCTCGGGAGGCTGATCGGCACGCAGCAAGGCTATGGCCCGGTCGAGTCCGGCGACTTCGCCGATGCCCAGCATCAGTGACCGTCCGTCGTTCGCGCGGGGCAGTGGTACGGGCCGGTCACGCAGCGGGTAGCCGTCCTCCACCGCCTGAAGAGCCGCCCGTACTGCCGCGGCCCGTAGGGTCCCCACTCGCTCGTCCCGGCCGGCCTGGAACCTGCTGCGCAGCAGTCGGGCCCTGACCAAAGTCGCCGAACGGGCGTCGCTCTGGAGCGCCCAGCCTCCCTCGACCACGTCGGTGAGCAGTTCCTCGGCTTCGGCCCACGCATCGTCCTCCGGGCTCTTCTGGGTGAGCGCCTGGGCCAGCGCGATCATTCGGGTGGCCCGCTGCCTGCCGGGAACACGGGCGATGCGCCGCAGCAGTCCGAGGTACTGCCCCCAACTGGCCTCGTCACCGAGTTCGAGATGCCGGGTCACCGCGGCGTCGGCGAGGTGCAGCAGTCCCAGCACCTGATCGGGATGGCCTTCGGGGAGCGCCTCCACCGCCTGCCGCTGAAGGTCGTCGGGATCGACGTCACCCGAGGCGGTATCCGGTGACTGCGCCGCCCTGATCCGTCGGACAAGCCCCAGAGCGGACAGGGCGTAGGACCGGCTCTCGTCCCCGGCCAGCGCTCCGAGCGCCGTGGTCAGTTCCGCCTCGGCCTGTCGCAACAGTTCCGGGTCGTTCGCCCGGGCCCGCGCGAACGCCGTGAGGGCGATGCCCAGGTTGGCGCGGCACATGGAGTGGTCCTCGTCCCGCTCGTCGCCGATCTCCACGGCGCGTCGGGAGACGTCGACGCATTGCTCCAGACACCGCAACTGCCGGGTGTGCTCGTACTGGGTCAGCAGTATGCGACTCAGGTTGGAGAGCGCCTTCGCCTCGTCGGCGCGTTGCAGGGATCCCGAGTCGATGGCCGCCCTCGTCAGTGACTCGGCCTCGTCGATCAACGCGTGATCGGCCGAGCTCGCCATCTCGTAGCGTTCCAGAAAGGTGATCGCGTAGGTGACCTGGGAGACGGCGTACTCGGGTGTACCGACCGGCGTGGCTTCGAGCGATCGCCGGGCGGCGGCCGCGGACCGGGCCAGGAGATCCGTGTCGCTCCGCCGGTGCGCGGCGCGTCGCAGGTAGCCGGCCAGGTCGTTGAGAACCGGTGCGCGCATGGGGTCCCTGTCGGGTAACGCGCGCAGAGCCGATTCCAGCTCGTCGATCGCCGCGGTGAGCCAGTCGTCGTCGTTGGTGAGGCAGTGGTACGTGTACGCCATGTGCCCGCGAGCGGCCATGAGATCCGGCGACCGCGGATGTCCCGGCGGGACGAGCGCACCGGCCTGCTCGACCAGCCGCCCCAGCAGACCCTCCCGCCGCTCCCGGTCGCCGTCTCCGGTCCTGAGCCCTCTGGCGACCAGCACGACGCGTGCCACGCACGTCCTCGGGTCGGCTCCCAGGACATCAAGGATCTCCGGACGGTCGTCCAGTACCTGGCGCTGCTCGTCCGACAGGAGGTCGGGCCGGTGACGGTACAGACGGCAGCGGTAGAAGGCGGCTCGGTAGAAGTCGACCAGAGCGTCGGCCGTGTCGGGGACCGGGCCGGGACGGCTACGTTCCTCATGGAACTCCGCCAGTGCGGACCACGCGGAAAAGAATTCGGCCGGCTCCGCTCCGACGCTCTCCTCGGCGTCGGCGAGGGCGCAGTGCAGACAGGTCGCTTCGGCCAGGGCCTCGTCGGACCGCAGCGCCCCGAGGTCCCCGTCACCACGCAATGCGGCGAGCCGAGCGCGCAATCCGTGCCGGAACTCTTGCATTTCTTCTGCGTCCACCAGCGCGTCCCCCGTTCCTGCCCGGTCGACGAATCAGTCGAGCAGCGCACCAATCCACCGACGGTAGACCATAGTTGGATATGAAGGGAAGGTGGTCATGACCCAGACCTCGCCGCCGAGCCTGGCAGACCTGTGCGCCGAGCTGCCCCGTCTGAAGCGCGACGCCGCACGCAACGGCCAGCACGCCCCGCTTCGGCAGTTCGTCCAGGACTTGCACGACATCCTCGAACTGCCGGACCCGTCCACGCGGGCGGCATCCCTCGACGCGACGCTCACACAGATCTGGCGTACCTACGGGCTGCTGATCGACCCGCGCTCGTCCTGGCACCCCGAGACGAACCTGCCGGGTCCGTTGTCGGCCGCCCCTGTCAAGGGCGCGTACATCTGCCCCCGAGGACACTGCGGCCGGGAGGAGAAGCGGGGCCCCGGCGGGGCGTTGCCGCTGTGCGCCCTGTACGAGAACGAGCCGCTCACGTTCGAGGGGCAGCCTTGAGAGGGTTCCTCGACGAGATAGGCAAGCAGCTGGCCGGTCGGTGGATGACCCTGCTCACCATTCCCGGCCTGCTCTTCCTCATCACGACGGCAGCCGCCCGGGGTCTTGGTCACAGCATGGACTTCTCACGTGCCGGGGACCGGCTGCGCCACCTCACCCCGGCTCACGGTGAGCCCCCGGCCACCCTCGTCCTCTCGGCCCTCGTCGTACTGGCCCTGGCCACCTTCGCCGGCTTGCTCGCACACTGGATGTCCGCCGCGATCGAAGAGTTGTGGCTCACCCCCTGGCACCTGTGGCCCGCGGGCCCACTGCTGCGCAATCGGCGTCGTCGTTGGGCACGGGCGCACTGGCGGTACCAGCAGGCCGATCAGCGGCGCGAACTGGCGGAGCTCGCCGGGCTTGCGCAGACGGCCGAAGCACATGCCCGGGTGGCGGTGCAGCAGGCTGCGCGCCGCAATCACATCGCGCTGACACGTCCGCGTCACGCAGGGTGGATGACCGACCGGTTGGACGGTTGCGGATCGCGGATCATGGGCCAGTACGGGCTGGACCTCGACATGGTCTGGCCCCGTATGTGGCTGTTGCTCCCCGAACCGGCTCGTACCGAGGTCCGGGCCGCGCGCGAGAGGTTCTCCCAGGCATCCGGTCTGGCTGCATGGAGCGTGCTCTACGTCGTCGTCGGATGCGTCTGGTGGTACCCGACGGCTCTCGGCGGGCTGGCCGCCGGCTTCCTTGCGTGGACGCGGGCCCGCCGGGCGGTGGGGGGTCTCGCGGACCTCGTGGAGTCCAGCATGGACGTGCACTCCCCCCTGCTCGCCGAGCACCTCGGCGTTCCGCTGCCCAACGGGCGGATCACCCCCGCCATCGGCGCGACGCTGCGCGAGCGGATCCGCAAGGGGGCATGACGAAGGCGGCCACCCGCACGGGCGACCGCCTCCACATCGAGCCGCAGCCGAGACCTCGGCGTCAGACGGCCGAACCGGCCTTCCAGGCGGCCCAGTTCATGTTCCAGCCGTTGAGGCCGTTGTCGGGGGCCACGGTCTTGTCGCCGGTGTGGGAGATGACCACGACGTCACCGACGATCGAGTGGCTGTACATCCAGTAGGCGGGCGTGCTGGTGTCGTCGGCGCCCTTGGTGTCGGACAGGCCGACGCAGCCGTGGCTGGTGTTCACGCTGCCGAAGACGGACTTGGCGCCCCAGTAGTTGCCGTGCAGGAAGGTGCCGGAGCTGGTGAGGCGGATGGCGTGCGGCACGTCCTTGATGTCGTACTCGCCCTTGCCGTCGCTGTCGGTGAAGCCCACGGTCGCGCCGTTCATGCGCGTCTCCTTGAACTTCTCGGACATCACCATGACGCCCTGGTACGTCTTGTGCTCCGGCGAACCCGCGGAGATCGGGATGGTCTTGATGGTCCTGCCGTCCTGGGTGACCTTCATCTGCTTGGTCTTCGCGTCGACGTAGGAGACCTGGTTGCGGCCGATGTGGAAGGTGACCGTCTTCTGCTGGACGCCGTAGACACCGGAGGCGCCCTCGACACCGTCGAGTGCCAGCTTCAGCGTGACGGTGGAGTTCTCCTTCCAGTAGTCCTGGGGACGGCAGTCCATGCGCTGGGTGGAGAACCAGTGGCAGGCGACCTCCTGGCCACTGGTGGTGCTGACCGTGATGCCCTTCTGGACGGCGGCCTTGTTGGTGATCTGCTTGTCGAAGTTGATCGACACGGGCATGCCCACGCCGACGGTCGAACCGTCCTCCGGCGTGAAGGTGCCTATGAAGCTGTTGGTCGGGGAGACCGTGGTGAAGGACGCGTTCTCGTGCGCGACCAGCCCGGCGGAGTCCTTGGCCTCGGCGGCGACCTTGTAGGTGGTGGACCGCTCCAGCTGGACGGAGGGCTTCCAGCTCTTCTTGTCGGCGGACAGCGCGCCGGAGACCGCCTTGCCGTCGGCGGTGGTCATGGTGACACCGGTGAGAGTGCCCTTGCTGACGGTGACGGCGGCCGAGTTGTTGATGGACGCGTTGCTCGACCCGTCCTTGGGTGTGATCGTGATGTCGGCCTGCGACGACTTCTTGGCCGCCGCCTCGTCCGCCTGGGCCTGGGTGCTGCTGCCACCGCCGGACGCCTTGTCGTCGCTCCCGGAACACGCCGTGAGCACCAGAACACCACCGAGCAGTGCGGACGCGGCCACCAGGCCCTTGCGCCGCTTACTGTCCGTCATCACACGCTTCTCCATCGTTGCCGAGTCCGCGAACACACCGGGAGTCCCCGCCAGAAAGCCTCAACGCTACGGCTGCTTCGTCCCGTTCCGCATTCTTCGGATCTGTGGGGCACACCACGTCCGCGGAGGCGGCTGGTGCGCGAGGGGCCGGTCCGAGCGCCCTCTGGGACGACAAGACCCCGGACGGCCATCGCCGTCCGGGGTCACTGGTTCCCCGGATCGCTCAGCCGATGCCGTCCTCTTCTTCGTCGTCCTCGTCATCATCTTCGTCGAGATCCCACTCCGGCGAATCCGGATCGTAGGAAATCCGCTCGCTGGACCAGGACGCCTGCTGGAGCTCGATGCCGGGCACCTCGCTGACCAGGTCGAACGGGTCCACCAGATAGGCGACGGCCTCGGCGGTGTCTTCCGTCACAGCGGCCTCGGCGTGCGTCCGCTCCTCGTCGGGCAGCTCGGGATCCTCGGCGATACGGCGCAACGCGGCCTTGGCGACCTCGCCGGCGTCCTCGACCTCGAGGACCAGCTCCACCCGAAGCCGTACAAAACGTGATGTCTCTGGAGTGCTCATGCCCGGAGCGTACGACTGAAACCTCCCGTGACTTTCCTGTGACCCGCGATTTTCACTAACATCTGCCCACACGGCCAATTCGCCAGCGTCACAAGGGGATCGATATTCCGTGTCATCCGCTCGCCGCCCGTTGCTGACCGCCACCGCCGCAGGCACGCTCCTGTGCGCACTGTGGTTCGTCCCGTCCGCCCACGCGTCGCAGGACGCCCCGGCGAGAACCAGCACGTCGGAGGGCGCCGCGACCCGGGTCACCCAGCAGGCCAGGGCACTGTCCGAGGCGACGTCCGAGGCCACCGGGGACGCCACCCGGCTCGCCGACACCGGCAGCCCGAACACCACCCCGTACGTCGTCGGCGGCAGCCTCTTCCTCGCGGTCGGCGCGGGCTTCGTGGTCTACTCGGTGCGCCGGGAACGGCTGGAGTTCTAAACAACTTGACCCTCCCTTGACCGGGGTCCCACAGTCCTCTCATGAAGAGATCATCGGGCGTGCGGATCCGCGCCCTGGCCGTCGGCGGCGCGCTGTCCCTCGCCCTCATCACGGGCTGCTCCGGGGGCGGTTCGAAGGACGACTCAGGCTCGGCGTCCGCCTCGACGTCCGCTTCCCCGTCCGTACGGGCGCTGAGCGCCGCGCAGTTGAAGCAGCGGATCCTCACCCAGGGCGAGGTGGACGGCTACAAGGTCAACTCGGTCGGCGCAGGCGCCCCGGTCAGGGCCAAGGTGCGGACCACCGACGAGAAGTGCCGTCCGCTGGCCTACGTCCTCACCGGCCTCGCCCCCACCGACGCGCCCGCCGAGATCGGCCGCACGGTACGGGAGGACAGGAAGGACCCGACCGACGACGCGACCTCCCTCGACGACCTGTCCGACGGCAAGTTCACGAGCGCGCTCAAGGACTCGCTGAACCTGGACGTGACGTCCCTGGACCTGTCGTCGTACGACGGCCGGGGCGCCGAAGACGCCCTGAAGGCGGTCTCCGCCGCGCTGAAGGACTGCGCGGCCGGCTTCACCGGCGGCACCTCGGGCGACGAGCAGAAGATCACGAAGGTGACGGCGGTCAAGCCCTCCGGCACGGGCGACGAGTCGGTGGCCTTCACGGCGACCACCGACATGGACGGCGACAAGGCCCCCCTGCACGCGGAGGTGGTCCGCCACGGCAACACCGTCGCGACGTACTTCACGATGAACATCGGCGCGATGATGGCCGGGAAGACGTACACGGTCCCGCCGGCGGTCATCAAGGCCCAGTCGGCGAAGCTGAACTGACACGCGCCCCTACGGGGCGCTCCCGAAGCGCCCCGTAAAGGGGCGCTGGGGGTACCCCCGGCCGAAGGCTGGGGGAGGAACTGCGCGACCAGCCCCCGCGCACCCGCACGGGACGACCTACCGCAACGGCCCGGTCACCGTCTCCACCGCAGCGACAACTCCCCCGCCCCGCACGAACTCCTCCGCAGCCGCGAGGTCCGGC